>JBOICE010000394.1:0-8201 GCA_050739815.1 Pseudomonas sp.
TCGAATCGGCGACCGTCCTCGCCATCGTCGTGCTCGGTGGGCTCGGCTCGCAGCTGGGGGTCATTCTGGCGGCGATCGTGATGATCCTGTTGCCAGAACTGATGCGGGATTTCAGCGAGTACCGCATGTTGATGTTCGGCGCCGTGATGGTGCTGATGATGATCTGGCGTCCGCAGGGCCTGCTGCCCATGCAACGCCCCCACCTGGAGCTGCGCCAATGAGCCGCCCGATTCTCGAGGTAAGCGGCCTCACCATGCGCTTCGGCGGCCTGCTGGCCGTCAACGGGGTGGGCCTGACAGTAAAAGAAAAGCAAGTGGTCTCGATGATTGGCCCGAACGGTGCCGGCAAGACCACCGTATTCAACTGCCTGACCGGTTTCTACCAACCCACCTCCGGCAGCATCCTGCTCGATGGTGAGGCGATCCACGGCTTGCCGGGCCACAAGATTGCCCGCAAGGGCGTGGTGCGGACCTTCCAGAACGTGCGGTTGTTCAAGGAAATGACTGCGGTAGAGAACCTGCTGATTGCGCAGCATCGGCACATCAACACCAACTTCCTCGCCGGTCTGTTCAAGACCCCGGCGTTTCGCAAGAGCGAGCGAGCGGCGATGGAGTTCGCCGCGCATTGGCTTGAGCAGGTCAACCTGACCGAGGTGGCCAACCGCCCGGCCGGTACTCTGGCTTATGGCCAGCAGCGTCGCCTGGAAATCGCCCGTTGCATGATGACCCGCCCGCACCTGCTGATGCTCGACGAACCCGCTGCCGGCCTGAACCCCCATGAGACGGAAAACCTCAAGGCGCTGATCGCGATGTTACGCGATGAGCACAACGTCACCGTGCTGCTGATTGAGCACGACATGAAGTTGGTCATGAGCATTTCCGACCACATCGTGGTGATCAACCAGGGCACGCCCCTGGCCGACGGCACACCGGAGCAGATTCGCGGCAATCCGGACGTGATCAAAGCCTATCTGGGGGAGGCGTAACTCATGCTGTATTTCGATAACGTTTCCACCTTCTACGGCAAGATCCAGGCGCTGCATGGTGTCAGCGTGGAAGTGCAGAAAGGCGAAATCGTCACCCTGATCGGCGCCAACGGTGCCGGCAAGTCGACCCTGCTGATGACCCTCTGCGGTTCGCCGCGGGCGGCCAGCGGCAGCATTCGCTACCAGGGTGAAGAGCTGATCGGCCTGGACAGCTGCGACATCATGCGTAAAAGCATCGCCGTGGTCCCCGAGGGTCGACGCATCTTTGCTCGCCTGACAGTGGAAGAAAACTTGGTGATGGGCGGCTTCTTTACCGACAAAGCTGACTATCAGCAGCAGTTGGACAAGGTACTGCAGCTGTTCCCGCGTTTGAAAGAACGCTTCAACCAACGTGGCGGCACCATGTCCGGCGGCGAACAGCAGATGCTTGCCATCGCTCGTGCGTTGATGAGCAAACCGCAGCTGTTGCTGCTCGACGAGCCTTCTCTGGGTCTGGCACCGCTGATCATCCAGCAGATTTTCGAGATCATCGAACAGCTGCGCAGAGAGGGCGTGACGGTGTTCCTGGTCGAGCAGAACGCCAACCAGGCGCTGAAACTCGCCGACCGGGCCTATGTACTGGAGAACGGTCGGATCGTCATGCAGGGTAGCGGTGAAGCCCTGCTCAACGACCCGAAGGTGCGTGACGCTTACCTCGGCGGCTAAACGCCAGCCCAAGGAAAGTTGCCTCGACAGAAAAAGCCCCGCCCGGTTAATCAGGCGGGGCTTTTTTATGGTTCGTCACTGAGTTTCGGGGATGGTGACTAACACCGGCTAGGCAAATAGGCGCTGTTAACCCTCGCTACTCCCGGAAGTCCGTGAAGATCGTTTTTGAGCCTGCACAAATAGCACCGTGGGCAGAGCCCAAGCGCCCCCCCAAACAATCCGCAAGGCCGACATGGCTCCACAACCGGTTGCCCCCCCTGCAGCACTGACGTCCGCCTGCTCCATAATTTTCATTCTGCCCTGTAACAAAGCGAACAGGCCGTGCTCTAGTTAGTTAGGCGAGCGACATCGCCCCGGTACGATCAACGCGGCATTGCCTCAATTGCTGTCTAGGCTGCGTATGTAGTACCGGGCACGTTCGGCACAACCCTGGATTTCTCCACCCTCGTCTCTGACAGGAGCACACCCGATGAAAACCACCGCTTCCAACACCCTCCAAGCAGCAGCCCTGGCACTTGCACTGGGCAGCGCACTGACCCTCGCTAGTGCACCACTCACCGCTCAGGCCGCCGACACCGAGAAATGTTTTGGCGTGGCACTCAAAGGCAAGAACGATTGCGCCGCGGGCGCTGGCACCACCTGCGCCGGCACCGCGAAAAAGGACCATATGGGCAATGCCTGGAAGCTGGTGCCCAAGGGCACGTGTGAAAAAACCGCCGCCCCGACTTCGCCGACCGGTTTCGGCCAGCTCCAGGCCTACAAGGAAAAGGCCTGATCCTCTCAGGCCCGTGTACTGACGATGAAGATCGATAAGCCTTCGTTCTCCATGCACGGCGGCACTCCCGCGTGCGCGGCAAACCTGCCCGCACGCGCCGGGCTGGGGCTCAAGCCCCAGCATTTCCGGGAAATACTCGAAACCGTCGCCGACATCGGTTTCTTTGAAATACATGCGGAGAATTACATGGTCGAAGGCGGCCCCTTCCACCATTTCCTCGGCCTGATCCGCGCACGCTACCCACTGTCACTGCACGGTGTCGGCCTGTCCATCGGCGCCGAAGGAGCGCTTGATGAAGCTCATCTGGATCGTCTCGCCGGGCTGATCGGGCGCTATGAGCCGCAAGCGTTTTCCGAACATCTGGCCTGGTCCAGCCATGGCGACCTGTTTCTCAACGACCTTCTGCCCGTTGCTTACGATGACGCCACGCTGACTCGCGTCTGCGAGCATATCGACCGGGTTCAGACACGCCTGCAACGGCGCATGCTGTTGGAAAACCCAGCTACCTATCTCGAATTTGCCAACTCGACCATGGATGAGGCGGCCTTTATCACCGAGATAGTCCAGCGCAGCGGTTGTGGCCTGTTGCTCGACATCAACAACCTGTACGTGTCCTGCATCAATCACCACCGCGACGCTTTGGCTTACCTCCGCGCCCTACCCTTGAGTGCCGTGGCTGAGATCCATCTGGCGGGGTTCGCCGAGGATCTCGATGGCGCCGGCGACCGCCTGCTGATCGACAGCCATGGAGCGCCGGTGGATAACGCCGTCTGGTCGCTTTATGCCCAGGCGCTGCAACTGATCGGCCCGACGCCCACGCTTATCGAACGCGACAGCGATGTACCCACTCTGGACGTTCTGCTCGCCGAGGCGCAACACGCCGAGCGCCTGCTGAACGAACCGGCGGATCCGCTGGAGGCCCTGGCATGAGCACTCAGTCAGCCTTCGTCGCCGCTCTGCTTGACCCCGACCAGCCCTGCCCGAGTGGCCTTAAGACCTGGAACGGTTCGGACCCGGCCAGCCGCTTCGCGGTCTACCGCAATAACCTGTTCAACTCGCTGATCGACGCCTTGGCGGACGGCTATCCGGTGGTCTGCGAACTGGTGGGCGAGGCGTTCTTTCGCGCCATGGCCCATGCCTACGTGCAGACCAATCCGCCCCACTCGCGCCTCCTCGCTCGCTATGGCGAAGGCCTTGCGCCCTTCATCGAAGGCTTCGAGCCCGCTCGTAGCCTGCCCTATCTGGCCGACGTGGCGCGCCTCGAAGCCCTGCGCGTGCAGGCCTACCATGCCGCCGACCTCGCGCCACTGACGACGCCGGCGATCGCTGCCGCATTGGCCATGCCGGAGCACCTGAGCGATCTGCTATTCGACCTGCACCCTTCACTCAGCGTGCTCAGCTCGCCCTTTGCGCTGGTTTCACTGTGGGCGGCCCATCAGGGCGTTCTGGCGCTCGAGACAGTCGATCCGCTACAGCCGGAAAACGCCTTGGTACTGCGCTGCGACCTGCACGTCGAGGTCATGGCCGTGCCGGCCGGCAGCGCGCAGTTCATCCACGGCCTGCAGCAGGGTGCGACTCTGGGGCTCGCCGCCGAGCAGGCGCAAGCCGCCGATGTCGGCTTCGACCTGAGCGCCTGCCTGGCCCTGCTGATCCGCACGGGCGCCATTACTCATCTGCATCCGCCACTCCAGACCACCACAAGGCCACCGCCATGAACGCTTCTGCACGGATCGAAAACGCCAGATTTCCCGTCCCCCTGATCGGTCGACTCATCGGCCTGTGCCAGCGCATCCCGCACAGCCTGATCGCCTTCATCGGGCGCTTCTCCATCGCCGCGGTGTTCTGGAAATCCGGGCAGACCAAGGTCGAGGGTCTGGCCATCGATCTGGTTTCAGGAACCTTCGAGCTGGGTGTGCCGCGGCTGGCCGATTCAACCATTCCGTTGTTCACCAGTGAGTACCACGTACCCTTGCTCTCCCCCGAACTGGCGGCACAGCTCGCGGCATTCAGCGAACACCTGTTCCCCGTGCTGATCCTGCTTGGCCTCGCCACGCGCTTCTCGGCGCTGGCCCTGTTCGGCATGACGTTGACGATCCAGCTATTCGTCTACCCAGACGCCTACCCAACCCATGGCACCTGGGCTGCCGTGCTGCTCTATCTGGTCGCCCGCGGGCCCGGGGTGGTTTCTATCGACCAGCTGATCGCCAAGCGCTACCGCTAGGCCCTAAAGGCCATCCAGCGCCCGTTGGCTCTGCTCGAACCAGGCCAACAGGTAGTCCGCCAGCACCTGCGTGCGCCTGGGCATCCCGCTCTGGTAGGGATGCACCAGAAACACTGGGGTCACGCGCGCCTGGTAATCGCGCAATAACCAGACCAGGCTGCCATTGGCCAATTCGGCGTGCAGCATGTAGGACGGCAAGCGGGCGATACCGGCGCCGGTCAGCGCTGCCTTCTTCAGCAGGCTGTAGTGATTGCTCGCCAAGGGCCCACTCACCCGTACCCGCGACAGTTCGTGCTGGCGGTGGTACAGCCATTCCTCCGGGCCGCTGTAGTGACTGTTCAACAAACAGACATGCGCGCTCAGATCATCTGGCTGCAAAGGCTCGCCATGTTGCTGCAAATAGCCCGGGCTGGCGCAGGTCAGCTCCTGCATGGAGAACAACGGCCGCGCCGCCAGCCGATCATCCGTCTGCACACCGGAGCGAATCGCCAGATCGAAGCCATCGGCTATCAGGTCGCGATAACCATGGCTCAGCTCCAGTTCGATCTGCACCTGCGGGTAGTGCCGGGAGAAATCCCGCTGCAGCGCATCGAAGAAGGTCTCACCGAGGGACACCGGCACCGTGATCCGCACCGTGCCGACCGCCTCGTCCTTGAGCCGCGCCAGGGTCTGCCGTGCACGCGTGGCTTGGGCACTCAGCGCTTGGGCTTCCGGCAGCAGTGCAGCACCAGCGGCAGTCAGGGAAAGGCGGCGCGTAGTGCGGTGCAACAGGGTCATGCCCAACCCTTGCTCCAGCAGGCGAATACGCTTGGACAACTGTCCCTTGCTGCAACCCAGGCGCTCGGCGGCGCGGGTAAAGCTGCCAACTTCAAGCAAGGTGGCAAAGGCTGCCAGATCATCCATCTCGCTCAAGATTGTTTCCTATTGAAAACCAAAGGTTTCCGATTAGCCGGATTATCGCCGAATAAACGCACTCTACACTGAACTCCGTCGCACTCACTTCATCCAGGAGCATGTCCATGAAAGTCCTTTTGATCGGCGCCAGCGGCACCATCGGCCAAGCCGTAGATCGCGAGCTGGCGGAGCGTCATGAGATCATCCGCATCGGCCGCAACAGTGGCGATTTCCAGGTAGATATCCGCGATAGCGCTTCGATTCGCCAACTCTTCGAAAAAACCGGGCGTTTCGATGCGCTGGTCAGCGCCGTCGGTACGGTGCACTTCGGCGCACTGGCCGACATGCGCGAGCAGGAGTTCGCCATCGGCCTGCAAGACAAGCTGATGGGGCAGGTCAACTTGCTGCTGATTGGCCGTGAATTCATCAATGATGGCGGCTCCTTCACCCTGACCTCCGGCATCCTCAGCGACGACCCGATCCGCGCCGGCGCATCGGCAAGCATGGTTAACGGCGCCATCAACAGTTTCGTGCGCGCCGCCGCGATCGAGCTACCGCGTGGCCTGCGGGTCAATGCGGTGAGCCCGAATGTGCTGGTCGAATCGATGGGCAGCTATGCACCATTCTTCCGCGGCTTCAAACCCGTCCCGGCGGTGGATGTGGCGCTGGCGTATGCGAAAAGCGTAGAAGGTGCCCAGACCGGGCAGGTCTACCGCGTCGGCTGATCAGCTCATGCGCTCGCCGGCATAACAGACCGGCGAGCTCGCGGGCCGCCGGCGATCCAGCTCTTGCTCAAGAAACTCTGCCAATACCCGGGCATTGTTCTGCTGCTCATCGCGGGCGGCGAACAACAAGGTCAGCGTGCCCTGCTCGGCCTTCTCCAGCAGCCCCCACCAATGCTGCGGATGGGCCGCCAACTCGGCCCGATAGAGCAGGCGGAATTCCTCGAAACGCTCAGCCTCGTGGCAAAAGCTTTTGCGCAACTCGGTCGAAGGCGCCACGTCACGCAACCAAGCATCCAATGCCAACGACTCCTTCTTGCAGCCACGCGGCCACAGCCGATCGACCAGCATACGGGAGCCATCCTCGGCCACTGGCACCGCATAGACACGTTTGCACTGGATCATCTGCCGCTCCGCCCTTGTGATCGTCTATCCGCGTGGGTAACGTGGCCGCACTTGTCAGGAGACCCACGATGCGCGCTGCCCGCCCTTTATTGTTTGCCCTACTCCCGCTGTTCGCCAGTTGCCAAATGTTCGCCGAGCAACCAGCCACCCCAGCGGCAAACCCGGTACGCCTGCAAGGTGAGCTGAGCGTAAGCGCCGGTCAGCTCCTGTTCCGTCCCTGCCAGGAACAACGCCGCTTCGTGATCAATGACAGCGGCCATACTGGCTTGCTACAAGAAGCGGCGGCGCTGCTGGACGGCGGTAAGGGCCCACTGTTTGCCGATCTGCGCGGCAGCCTTGGCACCAGTCAGGTGGCAGGGGCCGACGGTCAACTGAACCTCAGCCAACTGTATCGCGTACAACGCGAAGGGCGTGCTTGCGACGACCCTAATTTTAAGCACCTGACCCTTCGCGCCAGCGGCCATGAGCCCGACTGGAGCCTGAGTGTCAGCGGCAAAGGCCTGGTGCTCGAACGCCCTGGCCAAGAGGCGCAGGCGCTGCCCTATCTGGAAGAACAATTACCGGACGGTCGTTTCAACCTGACCAGCGAAGCCAATGGCCAGCGCCTGGAACTCTGGGTCGCCCCACAGCGTTGTGCCGACAGCATGAGCGGCGCGGTGCAGTACCTGTCTGCCGAGCTGCGCCTGAATGGCAAAACTCAACGCGGTTGTGCCTATTTCGGTGGCGCACGCGGCAACTGAGGTCGGCCTCAAACCCCATTGTGGGCAAAAGATAGCCTCGTAGGTTTCGCGTTTTTCACTGCAGGTTTTGTAACGGCCCACGCAGACATCGCCCATCGACTCGCCCCTGCAAAAAGCCGCTTAAGCCGACGCGTCGAGAGTTCTTGCCACAGTTTGCCAAGCGCAACCTGACGCTAAGCCACCTAAGCTGAGAACAAGACCACCGCAGGAGGCACCTTATGCTGCGTATTGCTCTGAATGGTTATGGCCGTATTGGCCGTGCAGTCTTACGCGCCCTGTTCGAGCGCGGCCTGGAACACAGAATCCGCATCGAAGCGATAAACGATCTGGGCGATCACCAGACACTCGCCCACCTGACCCGTTTCGATTCCACTTTCGGCCGCTTCGCCGGTCATGTCAGCCTGCACGACGAACAGCTCTTGGTGAATGACCAGCAGATCAGGCTGCTGCAGGAGCGCGACCCGCTCAATCTGCCCTGGGCTCAGCTCGGCGTGGATCTAGTCCTGGAATGCTCCGGCAAGCTGAAAAAGCGCGCGCAGGTGGAACACCACCTCACCGCTGGCGCCTCGCGGGTATTGCTCTCACATCCACTGGAGAGCGCCGACCTCACCGTGGTCTACGGGGTCAATCATGAGTTGCTGGGCAGCCAGCAGATCGTCTCCAATGCCTCCTGCACCACCAACTGTCTGGCACCGCTGGCGATGGTTCTGCATCAAGCGGTTGGCATTCGTCAGGGCCTGATCAATACGGTGCA
>JBOICE010000395.1:0-7913 GCA_050739815.1 Pseudomonas sp.
CTGCTCGTTTCAGCCACGGGAGCCGGCGCACTTGCGGCTGCGCTGTACCTGGCCGCGCGCAAAAGTGTGCGTGGACTGAGCAAGGTGATCACCGCTTCTGCAATCGTATTCGCGCTGGCGCTGCTGCTCTTTGCCAGCTCGAGGCTGGTCTGGCTGTGCGCACTCGCGCTTTTGATCGCGGGCTTCGGGATGATGCTGCAGATGGCAGCCAGCAACACGTTCTTGCAGACCATTGTCGATGATGACAAGCGCGGCCGTATCCTGAGTCTCTACACGATGGCCTATATCGGCACCGCACCGCTGGGAAGCTTGTTGCTCGGATTGGCCGCGCATTACGTGGGCGCTCCCATTGCCGTGGCTGTCGGTGCCAGCCTGGCGTTGGTCGGAGCCGCAGTGTTCGGCCGCCAGCTGCCGACTTTCCGCGAGCACGTGCGCCCCATTTATCGCGCCATGGGCATCATCCCCGAAGTTGCAACGGGCATTCAGGCGGCCACGCAGACACGAACCACCGAAGAGAGCTGACCAATCCAGACGGGCCTCGGGCGGCGTAACTGGCTCAGACATGAGCGCAGAAATCCGTTTCTCGAGCCCGACCGCTTGCCGCGGCGCCGAGGGTCGACAAATCTTTGTGCCGGGCCCTCGTTCTCATGATTCCCCGTTCTGCAAAGCACGATTGGCCAACGCGAGCTCGGATAGACCGGCGCAATCGAATCCTGACCGCGAACTGGTCACACGCATGGCCGCTGGCGACGAGCGAGCCCTGGCTGCGCTATACGATCGTTTCGGCAACCTGGCCTTTTCCCTTGCCTACCAGATCCTGGGCGATTCGGCCGATGCCGAAGAAGCCGCGGCCGATGCCTTTGTGCAGGCGTGGAGCTCGGCTGGCAGCTTTGACCCGGCCCGGGCCAGTGTTGTGGCCTGGTTGTCCATGATCGCGCGGACGCGCGCGCTCGACCGGCTGCGCTCGAAGAAGCGGCGGACCCGCGTGCTGGAAACCGCTACCGCGCAGAGTGACGCGGCCGAGCCGACTGCGTTGCCCATGGGGTCGCCCGGTATCGAGCCGGAACGTCAGGCCGAGCAGGCCGACCTGCGCGAACGCGTCTACCAATCGCTGACCGGCCTGCCTGACAACCAGAGGCAAGTCATTGAAATGGCTTATTTTGGCGGGCTTTCTCACAGCGAGATCGCAGCCGCCCTCAACGAGCCGCTAGGGACCGTAAAAACACGGGTCCGTGCGGCCATGACCAAACTGCGCGCCGCCCTGACGGCGTACCAATTAGTGAATGAGTAACGATCACGCCTGGACCGAATACGCTGCGTCATACGCGCTGGGCGCCCTCGATCAGGACGAGCTGGGGGCGTTCGAGGCGCACTTGGCCGAGTGTGCCCTTTGCCGCTCGGAAGTGCAGTCGTACAAGGAGGTTACGGGCGCACTCGGGCTGGCTGCACCGCCCCGCCCAGCGCCACCCCAGCTGAAGGGGCGGATCCTGGCCCAGGCGCGTCAGGTTCGCCCCATCGGATCGGCTGCCGCGGGTGCTCGGCCGGCGCGCAAGTCTGCCGGGCTGCCCTGGCTGGTTGCGGCTGCGTCGCTGGTTGCCGCGCTTGGACTCAGTGCGCTTTATGCCCGTGAACGAAGTGCGCGCACGCTGGCCGAAAACGATGCAGCAGACACGCAGACGCAACTCGCCGCGAGTCAGGCTCAGGCGGCACGTAATGACTCACTGTTGTCCACGCTGCTCGCGCCTGATGTGCGGACTGCCACGCTGGCGGCCGAGGGCCGGCCGCCGTCTGCCCGGCTCTACCTGGACCAGGGCAGGCGCATCGTGGTTATTGCAGCGCGCGATCTGCCACCGGCGCCAGGGGGACGCACCTACCAGCTGTGGGGCATCGCAGCCAACGCGGCACCGGTCAGCCTGGGCACCTTCAACACGCGGGCTGATGGAACCGCGCTGATTACACTGCCCATGACGGCGGGTATGCGCTTCGATGTCAGCGCAGTGACGGAAGAACCGGCGGGTGGTTCGCCACAACCCACAACTCAGCCGTTCCTCGTTGGCAACTGGAGTGCGTTGTAAGCGGAAGTTCAACGAATCAACGTACACGTCACATCCGCAGTCCCTCTCTTCTTACCTGCCACGAACCCCGACCAATCCGGTTGCCGCTGCACGTGCGTAGCAATGCAGCAACAACACTTCAACCGGAGGCAACAATGGGTTCAGTAATTCCGCGGCGGCCGTGGCTGGCCGCTGTGCTGCTGGCAGCGGGTCTGGCTGCTGTAGCAGGCGTCAGCAAGTCCGTCGGCTCGGATCACCAGGACACGCCCGAAGTCGAGTTGAGTCCGCGCATGGACATCAACGATGTGTACGCGTTCCCGGGCTCGAGCGATGATCGCATCGTGCTGGTGATGACCACGTCGTCGCCCATCACGCCGGCCCAATCACCGAATTCGTTCTTCGATCCGAATCTGTTGTACCAGATCAAGATCGATAATAACGGTGATGCCATCGAGGATCTCGTGCTGCAGTTCACGTTCGAGGGCGCGGGTGCCAATCAGCGCGTGCGGGTACGCGGGCCGGTGCGGCCGGACATGACGGGCACGCGCAACACAGCGGTAACTGTTGGACCGGAAATTACAGGCAGCTTCAACACGGTCTTTGGCTCGGCCAGCAGTGTTCAGGTTTTTGCCGGGCTGCGTGACGACCCGTTCTTTCTCGATCTCGAGCAGTTCTTCCGCATCAGCCCGGCCCGGCGGCCCGTGAGTGGGCCGCTCTCGCAGCTGCCCGATCAGCCGAGTGCATCATCGTTCCGGGCCGCGGGCCAGGCGGTGGACTACCTGCGCGGGTTGAATGCGCTGGCGCTGGTCATCGAGCTGCCCGAGTCGCAGCTCACTTCGGGCGGCACGGCCAAGCTGGGCATCTGGGGCACAATCAGTCGTTGAACGCTGACCACAACAACAACAAATCACTGAATAGAGGAACAGTCCAATGATGAAAAGATCTCAGGTTGCATTGTTGCTCACGCTGGTCGCCTTGGGCAGCGCATGCGATTCGGATGGTGATGACGATCTCGGTCCGGTGCCGGGCCGCGTCTTCAACCAGGTCGAGCGGCTGGGCAATCCGCTGGTGAGTGAAGTCACGTTCGCCAAGCGCGACCACGGATTCCACAACACGACGGGGCCGCAGACGGATGTGAGCAATGGATTCCGGGGCAAGGTGGAAGGTTTCGTCACGGGCGTGGCCGGCCGCGAAGCAGCACTCGCCACCACGCTGTCCAGCGTGTTGATCCCGGACATGCTGATCGTGCAGACGGACAAGCCCGGCAACACCGCGGGCTGGCTGACCTGGGCGCTGGCCAACGGCTACGGCGGCCGCAAGCTGCCTGATGACGTCGTGGACGCCGGGCTGATGGCGATCTTCGGGCCACTGCTCAATCCGCGCAACGTGAGCCCCGGACTGAGCACGGATAACGTGAACGCCAACGACAAGCCGTTCTCGGGCACGTTCCCGTATCTCGGCGCTGTCAACTAACAACCTTCAGCGAGTGGCTGCGATGTTCGAGCGGAATGTTGTTCGTCGAATTGTGCTGGGACTGGCAGCAGCTGGTGCGCTGGGCGGAGTACTGGTGGTTCGCCACCGTACTCCCTCGGCGCCGGCCGCCCGGCCTTCGATCTCTGCAGTGCAGCAGGACATCGCGTTCTACGAGAGACGCGCGGCAGAGGACCCATGGAGCGCAGCTGATCGCGCGGTGCTGGCTCGACTGTACCTGCAACGCGGCCGCGAGACCGGCGAATACGCTGACTTTCAGCGGGCCGAACGCGCGGCCCGCACTTCACTCGGGCTGCGGCGCGAGCGCAACCAGCGCACGCTGTTGCTGCTCGCTTCCAGTCTGCTGGCGCAGCACCGTTTTGCCGAGGCCCGCGCCGAAGCCGAGACGCTGGTCGCAAGCGAACCTGAACAGACTGGCAGCCGTGCGCTGCTCGCGGAGATCCTGCTCGAGCTGGGCGACTACACAAGCGCGGACAGTGCCTTCACTCTGCTCGTTGCGCACGAAGAAAACCTGGCTGTGGCGCCGCGGCTGGCACGCTGGCACGAGCTGCACGGACGGGTCGCAGAAGCGCGCGCGATCTTGCTGCGCAGTGCCGCGGCCGCACGCACACGTGCCGATCTGCCTGCCGAACAGGTTGCCTGGTTCTACCTGCGCGTGGCCGATCAGGCGCTGCGTACGGGGCGGCTCAGTGAAGCTCGCCGCGCCCTGCACGACGGACTCAGCCTCAACCCTGGTGACGTTCGCCTGCGTTCAGCACGAGCCAGGCTGGCCGCGGCCCGCGGCGACTGGCGGGAGGTGCTCTCGGAAGTCGCGGACCTGGACGGTCAGCTCGACCTGGCGACCCTTGCCCTGGCCGGCGATGCCGCACGCGCGCTGCGCGATTTCCGACTGGCCGACACGTATTACGCGAAGGTCGAACAGCAGGCACGCGCCAATCCCGAACCGTTTGCGCGTCAATGGACGCAGTTCTGTCTGGAGCATGGCCGCCATCTGGATGAAACCGTGCGTACGCTCGAAGCCGAAATAGCGCAGCGGCCGGATGTGCTGGGGCATCAGTTGCTGGCCTGGGCTTACCAGCTGACCGGGCGGCCCAACGCGGCACGGCGCGAGATCCGGTCCGCCCTGCGCCTGGCTACAAAGGACGCCCGCCTGGAATACCTGGCCGGGCACATTCTGGGTCAGCCGGAGCGGCTGGCTAACGCCCGTAAGATCAACCGGTGGTTCGATGTGAGTGCACCATTGCACGTTCTGCCGGCACCTCGTCCCTAGAGACCGGCAAGCACAGGGTTGTCCGAAATACGGCCCTCCCGTTAACGTGAACTTCTTGCCAATCGGCCGTGTACGGTTGGCAGGCCGCCCACGTTACCGTGTTACTCTCAGGAGGCTGTACGATGATCCGGCTCACCGGACGGGCGCTCGCGCTCATCGCCCTGGTGGCACTCCCTGCCACGACTCTCGCGCAGAAAGAGCCGCCGGCTACCAAGCAGACCAAGGAAGCAGAGAAGTTCCTTGGCCTCGCCATGATGAAGCAAAACCCGGCAGACAAAAAGGCGCAGTATGAGCTCGCCCTCAAGCAACTCCAGGAGGGCATGGTGAAAGACGGCCAGAATGCCAAAGTCTGGCTGCTGGCGGGACAGGTGTACGTCGGTCTGGCCGATTTCATGGGCGCGGACTCTGCCTTCAAGAAGGCGGAGGGTCTCCACCCGGCTTACAAGGAGGACATCTCCGGCGAACGTGAGGTGGCCTGGGTCGAGGCCTTCAACGCGGGCATCACCGCGATGGATGGCAAGAACACGGAAGATGCAATCAAGATGCTCGAGCTGGCCGAGTTGCTGTACCCGTTCCGGCCCGAAGCCAAAATGAATCTGGGCGCGCTGTACGCCGCCAAGAACGAAAACGAGAGGGCGATCGCCGTGTTCGAACAGGCCATTGAGGCTACCAACGGCCCGCTCAAGGAAAAACTCAAGCCGGAAGACGCGGCCAGCTGGAAGCGTTATGCGGACATGGCCAAACTCAATATCGCCCAGATCATGGGCGCGCGTGGTGTCGAGGAGTTCGAAGCCAAGAAGCACGATGAGGCCATTGTCACGTTCGGCAAGGCCGCCGAGATCAATCCGTACTCGCGCGATTACCTGTTCAATCTGGCTCAGTCGTATTACGCCAAGGCGTCCGCACTGGAAGAGAAGCGCCTCACGGCCCTGACGGAACAGGAAACGTTGACCAAGGCCAGGAAGACCGCCGAGGCGAAGGCCAAAGCTGATGAGGCCGCCAAGGTCGGTACCGAACTATTGCCACTCTACGAGCAGATCGTAAAGGTTTCGCAGCAGACTCTGGTGCTCGATCCAGCCAGTGAAACCCTGCACCACCTGATCGCGCGCTCGTACAAGATCACAGGCGACATTACTACCGACCCGGCGCAAAGGACGTCCTGGCAGAACAAGGCGCTGGACGTGTTGACCAGGCGCGATGCGCTGCAGTTCGAAGTCGAGCAGATCGGCATTCAGACCGGCGAGGGTGAAGCCACTGTGCGCGGATCGGTCAAGAATCTGAAAGCCGCGCAGGGCGCTCCGCTCAAGATCAAGGTCACCCTGGTCGGCATCGCCGGCGTCGCTATCGGCACTCAGGAATTCACTATCACGGCGCCAGCCGCCGAACAGACTGCCCCGTTCGAAGGCAAGGTCCCGACCACGGGTGAAGTTGCCGGCTGGAAATACGAGGTCATCAAGTAGCAGCACCTGGTACGACATAGAAAAAAGGGCCGCTGGTGAGAACACCAGCGGCCCTTTTCAATTTGCGGTTCGAAGGCTCAGAAGAGATTGAGCTTCAAACCGACCATGCCGAATGCATCGTGCACTTTCCAGTCGTCGTTGTTGTTGCGGCCAATGAAGTCGGAGATTTCGGCCACGAGGCTCAATCGGCCAAGCGAAATGTCCACGCCCAGGCCGATGTGCAAAACCACGTCATTGTCGCCATCATCCAGTTCGTCAAAGCCCTGATCATCGAACGAGTAGCTCTCCTTCTTGTAACCCAGTCCACCCAGTGCGTAGGGCTGGAAGAAGACGAGCCGTGGCAGTGGACGGAGCACGAGGTCGGCTGCGCCAACCAGCACACTGCCATCACCGATTTCGCTCTCGCCTGTCACACCGTCCTCGCTGATGGTGGCACCCGTCGCGTAGGCGACAGTGCCGCGCAACATGCCCAGGCCGATGTTCAGGCCCAGTCCCATGGTGCTGCCTCGTTTCAGCTCGCCGGCCTGATCCTGCAAGTCATGGAAGCTGCCTCCCGGCACGTACGCACCGACCAGCGGTGTAACCGTGATTCCCTGTGCAAACGATATCGCAGGACTGCCCAACCCAAGCGCAGCCAGTGCCGCCGTCACAATCACTGCATTCCGTTTCATGCGCGTCTCCTTTGTTGAATCGGCCTGGTCCGCGTGGTACTGCCGCGGTTGCCACGCCGTTCCGCCTCGACCATAATTCTGCTGCGCCGCTACCGGGCGACAACCAGACCAGCCTAACGTACAAATCAGACGGTGGAACCCTTGCCTTTCGTCACTCCTCATGCGTAAGAGCATTGCCGCGTGGAAGTTGGCTCGCTTCGGCGTGTTGACATTGGCCCTGCTCGGTTGCACGCGCAAAGATTCGCTTCAGGTTGCCATTGGTGCCGTCATTGAAATTCCATCACCGGCGACCGGTTCCGCAGGCGAGCCCAATCTCGCGCTGGGCCGCGGCGATACCGTTTACCTCAGCTGGATCGAACAGCAGCCGGACAGCAGCCAGGCGCTGCGTTTCACCACCTGGAACGACCAGGTGCTCGCTGCGCCGCGCACCATTGCGCAGGGAAAAAACTGGTTCGTGAACTGGGCGGATTTTCCCATGATCTCGGCGCTGCCGGATGGCACGCTGGCTGCGCATTGGCTGCAGCGCAGCGATACCGGCCGCTATAGCTACGACGTGCAGCTCACAGTTTCCCGTGATGGTGGACAAAGCTGGAGTGCACCAGTCCGCCCGCATCGCGACGAAGGCAGTGGTGAACACGGTTTCGTGTCCACGTTCCCAATGGGCGACAGATTCGGCGTGGTCTGGCTGGATGGCCGCAAACACGCGGCGGCGGCGCAGGCAAAGAGCAGTGGCGAAAATGGCGTGAAGGCCGAGATGTCAGTCCGCTTCACTACGCTTTCGCCATCCGGACAGCTGGGCGCCGACAGTGAAATCGATGGGCGTGCCTGTGACTGCTGCCAGACAGCAGTAACCGTGACCGGCGCCGGGCCGCTGCTCGTGTATCGCGACCGCTCTGCCGACGAGATCCGCGACATCTACGTGCGCCGTTACATCGGAAACCAGTGGACGGAAGGCGTCCCCGTGCAC
>JBOICE010000396.1:0-5784 GCA_050739815.1 Pseudomonas sp.
TCGCGGGTTTCGAAGCGCGACAGATCTGGCAACTCTCCGGCGGCCAGAAGCAACGTGTCGGCCTGGCCCGAGCGCTGGCGGCCGATCCTCGGGTGCTATTGATGGATGAGCCATTCGGCGCGCTGGATGCCTTCACCCGCGAACAGATGCAGGAACTCCTGCTGCAAGTCTGGCGACGCACCGCCAAGCCGGTATTCCTGATTACCCACGACATCGAAGAGGCCGTGTTCCTCGCCACCGAACTGGTGCTGCTCGCCCCCGCCCCTGGGCAGATCGTCGAACGCCTGACGCTGGACTTCGGCCGACGCTATGCCGCCGGTGAGTCGGCACGGGCGGTCAAATCCGACCCGCGCTTCATCGAAACCCGCGAGCACGTGTTAGCCCGCGTATTTTCACAACGCAGCGCCGCACAGCGGCTGGAGCGCAGAGCATGAGCAGCCTCGGATGGCCAATCCCGGAAGCCCTGGAGCAGCGCCCCGTACCGGTACGCCGCGAACCGAGCATCCGCCTGATCAGCAGCTTGACCCTGGGCAGCCTGCTCGCCCTCTGGTGGAGGGTTACCGCCGCCGGCTTGATCGAGCCGTTGTTCCTTCCGCCACCTGCCGCCGTGCTGCAAAAAGCCTGGCTACTGGTCACCAGCGGCTACATGGAATCGACCCTTTGGCAACACCTTGGCGCCAGCCTCGGCCGTATCGGCCTGGCGTTGGCGATTGCGCTGCTGACCGCCATTCCAGTTGGCATCGCCATCGGCCGCAACCGCATCACCCAAGGTGTGCTCGACCCGCTGATCGAGTTCTACCGGCCGATTCCACCGCTGGCTTATTTACCGCTGATCGTCATCTGGTGCGGCATCGGTGAGTTGTCCAAGGTGCTACTGATCTACCTGGCGATCTTCGCGCCGATTGCCATCGCTACCGCCACCGGTGTGTGCACGCTCGACCCGACCAGACTGCGCGCGGCGCAATCGCTTGGCGCCAGCCGCGCACAACTGATCCGCCATGTGATCCTGCCCAGCGCCCTGCCGGACATCCTCACCGGTGTGCGCATCGGCCTGGGCGTCGGCTGGTCGACGCTGGTCGCCGCCGAACTGATCGCCGCCACCAGCGGCCTGGGCTTTATGGTGCAGTCGGCCGCCCAGTTTCTGGTCACCGATGTCGTGATCCTCGGCATCCTGGTGATCGCCTTTATCGCCTTCGCCCTGGAGATGGGCCTGCGTGCACTGCAACGCCGGCTCGTGCCTTGGCATGGGCAGAGCCACTGAGACCGGACAGTTTGTTGGGCTCAGCCTGGAGCGCGGACACCAGAGCGGGAGCACCACAACGGCGGCCGGTACCGGCGGGGCAGGATCGGCCGCAAGCTGCGGCGCTGTGGCGTCCGGGACTCAGGATAGGGGGGGCGAGAACATGACCTCATGGAGGTATTCGCCGCTGGGCGACACGCCAATGCGATAGGGCGCGATTCCGTCGCTGCGCAAGAAGAGCATCAGCTAGGACGAGGTCAGACCGCACATAGTCATTGCCGCGGCAGTCTCGAAGGCGATGTTTTCCGACAGCTTGATCAGCGGAGCAGCCGGGATCAGAGTGTATAAAACTCAGCTTTGCGCTTGAAGAAAGAGGGCAAACAACTCGGACTGCGACTTGATGCCGAGTTTGCCGTATAGATGTTTGCGGTGGACCTTGACTGTCTCGGCTGAAATATCCAGTTTGCGGGCGATTTCCTTGTTCGAATAACCGCTCAGCAACAGGCGACTGACGTCCAATTCCCGCGCGGTCAGTGGCGTATCCTTCCGCTGCGCCGTGGACTCAAGAGCGCCCTGCCAACTGGGGGTGGGCGCGGCGCGCTCCAGAATGTCCCGCTCAAAAGCCATACGCTGCCGCATCAATCCCGCAACCCAGGGCTGAACTAGACTCAGCAGGGCAATCTGCTCGGGACTGAAACGCGATTTGCTGCCCATGGACAGGCAGAGCGTGCGCTCACCGTCGAGCTGGACGTTGATGTGCACCTCGTCGGCCACTACGTTCAGGCGGAAGTATCGTTGGTAATAGTCAGTCTGTTCGAAACAGTCCGGAGCCACGTCGTTCAAGCAGAACAACCCACTTTGCGGACTTTCGCGGCTGGCTATGTAGAAGGGGTCGAGCAGGTACAGTCCCTTGAGGTAATCCTGAAATAGCTGATCCGGCCTACCGTCCGCTCCTGGGCATTCGGCGAACACCTGGGGCCGACCATTGCTGAACAGCAATACCACCCAGCTATCCAGCGCGATGTACTGCTCCAGCATGCGCACCAGCGCCAGCCAGAAACCGGGCCGGTCCAACATGTCGATCAATCGGCCAATAGCCTGATGCCAGGCGACGTCCTGCAGCGTCAGGTTCATTCATCTACCCCCAGCGTGTTACCCCATCGACGTAATTATCCGCGTTACCGCAGAGCACCATACTTTGCCCAGGTTCTCGACGAGCGTCACCCACCCTCGATGCTGCGAGCTACCCTACAAGCAAGGAACACCCCATGAAGATAGAACTTGTACAACTGGCCGGTCGCGATGGCGACACCGACTACAATCTCGAGCGCACCCTGCAGGCCATTGCCAGCTGTGCCGACGATACCGACCTGCTGGTGTTCCCGGAAACCCAGCTGATGGGCTTCGCCAATGCGCAGCAACTCGCCGTGGTCGCGGAGCCTCTGGATGGCCCCAGCGTGCGGGCCGTGCAGCAGGCGGCGCGTGAACGTGACGTGGCCGTGGTGCTTGGCATGGCCGAAAACGATGCCGGCACTTTCTACAATACCTCGCTGCTGGTGACGCCGGACGGCGTCGCCATGCACTACCGCAAAACCCATTTGTGGCCCTCCGAGCGCGACCTGTTCCAGCCCGGCGATCGCTACACTACCGCGCTGTGGAAAGGTGTCCGCATCGGCCTGCTGATCTGCTACGACATCGAGTTTCCGGAGAACGCAAGGGCGCTGGGACAACTCGGTGCCGAGCTGATCGTCGTCACCAACGGCAACATGGATCCGTACGGCCCGGTCCACCACACCGCGATCATGGCCCGCGCCCAGGAGAACCAAGCCTTCGCCGTGATGGTTAACCGCGTTGGTCCGGGGGACGGCGACCTGGTGTTCGCGGGAGGCAGCGCGGCAGTCGACCCGTTCGGCCGCCTGTTGTTCGCGGCTGGGCGCGACGAAAGCCGCCGGGTCGTCGAACTGGATTTCGAACTGCTTCCGGCCGCGCGCCGCGATTACGACTATCTCTCCGACCGTCGACTGTTCCTCTCAGGTCAGCGGGTCGACCACGCCGATGGTCGCCACGAGCTCCTGATCGATAGCTGACGGTTTTTTCGGGACCCACACATCTCCGGATGTCACCTCCCAGCCTGCCACCACGGTCTCCAATCAGCAGGCGCAGCGTTTGCCTTCCATCCACAGGACACTACGGCCCTGGAGCAATGAAATGAATCCGACCCGCTGTTTCAAATTCGCCCTCGCCTCGCTGCTGAGTTTCGGGCTGGCGACTGCCGAAGCTGCCCCGAGCAGCGTGCATATCTACAACTGGTACGACTACATAGCCCCGGACACGACCAAGAGCTTCGAGAAGGAAACTGGCATCGGCACTGTGTACGACGTGTTCGATACCAGCGAAATGATGCAGAGCAAGCTGATGGCCGGCGGCAGTGGCTACGATGTGGTGGTTGCCACCGGCGACCTCCTGCCCAACCTGATCAAGGCCGGCGTGCTTAAGGAGCTGGATCGTGAGCAGCTACCGAACTGGAAGCACCTGGACCCCGAGCTTCTCGCCAAGCTCCAGGCCAACGACCCTGGCAACCGCTACGCCGTGCCGTACCTCTGGGGGACCACCGGCATCGGCTATGACGCGGACAAGGTCAAGGCCATTCTCGGCCCCAACGCACCGGTCAATTCCTGGGACCTAATTTTCAAAGAGGAGAACCTGGCCAAGCTCAGCCAGTGCGGTGTGGCGATGCTGGATGCGCCCGGCGAAATCATTCCGATCGCCCTGCACTACCTCGGCCTCCCCCATAACAGCAACGATCCCAAGGATTACCGCAAGGCCGAGGAACTGCTGATGAAGCTGCGGCCGCATATCCGCTACTTCAACTCCGCCAAGTTCATCTCGGACCTGGCCAACGGCGATATCTGCGTGGTCGTCGGTTGGGCCGGTGGTGTCTACGAGGCACAGCAGACGTCCGAACGCGCCGGCAACGGCCGCAATCTGGTCTACAGCATCCCGAGTGAAGGCGCCCCGGTGTGGGTGGAGAACATGGTCCTGCTCAATGACGCGCCGCACCCCGAAGCCGGTCTGTCCTTCATCAACTACATGCTACGCCCGGAGGTCATCGCAGAGACCTCCAACTTCCTCGGTTATCCGAATGCCAACAAGGACTCCACTGCATTGGTCGAACAGAAAGTCCGTGACAACCCGATGGTTTACCCGCCCAAGGAAGCCATCGCCACCCTCTTCCCACTGGAGCCGCTGCCCTTGAAGCTGGAGCGCGTACGCACCCGAGTGTGGAGCAAGGTCAAGACCGGCACTTGACTGTGCATCCTTGTGAGCTGCCGGCGTGCCGCAGCTCACAAGGACTGATCAGTACCGCTCTGCTCTACCCGGCTTCACGCCGTCATGAAAATGATGATCGGGCCACACACCGCCAACAGCACATTGGAAATGGCGTAGCAGACGGTGAAGCCGATCACCGGGGTATTACTACCGGACTGTTCGATGATCTTGTTCATCGACGCCGCTTCGGTCTGGGCGCCGGCCAATGCCCCGAACAGGATCATCGGATGCAGACGCAGGACATAGCGACCGAAGTACAGCGCCACCAGCGGTGGCAGCAAGGTCACGACGACGCCGGAAAGCAGCAGCGCGATGCCCTGCTCCTGCATCGCCGAAATCGCCGCCGGCCCGGCCAGCAGGCCGACCACGGCGCCAAAGGCGGTCAAGCCGAACTCGGAGAAGGCCCATTGCGCCGCCGGTGGTAGGGCGCCCAGTTCTGGGCGGCGGGAATTGAGCCAGCCTATCACCAGGGCAGCCACCAGCACGCCCCCCCCTATCCCCAACTCGATCGGAATCATGCCGATATGGGTCGACAGCAGGCCGAGCAGTGAGCCAAGCACCATGCCCAGCGTGTGCACGGCGATATCGGTCTTGTAGTTGCTTTCGCGTATCCGCCCCAGGTGCGCTGCGAGCGTCTCGACGCTTAAGGTGCGTCCAGTCAGCGAGATGACATCGCCACGGCGCAGCACCGTATTGGGCAGCAACGGCAGGTCGAGTCCCTGGCGGGTGATGCCGTTGACGAAACAGCCCATGCGCTCAGTGACGACCAGCCGGGCCTTGATCTCGTGGATGGTCTTGCCCGCGAACTCGGGCGAGGTCAGCACGATTTCCACTGTGCGGGTGGGGAAAGACAAAGATTCGGGATGATCGACCTCCGGGCCTATCCATTCCGCGAGCGCGCCCACGGCCTCGCGCAGGGCATAGATCCCGACGATATCGCCAGCCGCCAGGACGAACGCGGGGTCGCGCTCGATCACCTGCCCTGAGCGCACCAGTCGCTCCACGCTCATTGCCGGATGAAGCTGTTCGATGTCCACGATCGCCTTGCCAACCGCCGAACCCGCCGCCACCCGATGAGCACGCACCACGATCCGCGTATAGGGCACGGTAATGGCATCTTCGCTGCTGGCGATCCCCAGCTCCAGCTCCAACTCGCGTGCGGCAGTTCGTAGGTCCACGCCAAGGAGCTTGGGTGCAATGCTGCCGACGAAGAC
>JBOICE010000397.1:0-17879 GCA_050739815.1 Pseudomonas sp.
ATCCAGGCGATTGCCCAGGCCGTGGCCAAGTACCCGCCACGGGTGATCCCGGATATCCCCAAGGCCTGCCGCCTGTCCGGCCTCGAACCCTTCACCATCGACCGCAACTCGCTGTTCGTGAACGTCGGCGAGCGCACCAACATCACCGGTTCGGCCCGCTTCGCCCGCTTGATCCGCGAGGACAACTACACCGAAGCCCTGGAAGTCGCGCTGCAACAGGTGGAAGCCGGCGCCCAGGTGATCGACATCAACATGGACGAGGGCATGTTGGATTCGCAGAAGGCCATGGTCACCTTCTTGAACCTGATTGCCGGCGAGCCGGATATTTCCCGCGTGCCGATCATGATCGACTCCTCCAAATGGGAAGTGATCGAAGCCGGCCTCAAGTGCATCCAGGGCAAGGGCATCGTCAACTCGATCTCGATGAAGGAAGGCGTCGAGCAGTTCAAGCACCACGCCAAGCTGTGCAAGCGCTACGGCGCCGCCGTGGTGGTAATGGCCTTCGACGAAGACGGCCAGGCCGACACCGAGAAGCGCAAGGTCGAAATCTGCGCGCGCTCCTACGATATTCTGGTCAATCAGGTCGGCTTCCCGCCCCAGGACATCATCTTCGACCCGAACATCTTCGCCGTCGCCACCGGCATCGAAGAACACAACAACTATGCCGTCGACTTCATCCACGCCTGCGCCTACATCCGCGACAACCTGCCCTACGCCCTGACTTCCGGCGGCGTATCCAACGTGTCGTTCTCCTTCCGCGGCAACAACCCGGTGCGCGAAGCGATCCACTCGGTGTTCTTGTACTACGCAATCAAGAACGGCCTCTCCATGGGCATCGTCAACGCCGGCCAGTTGGAGATCTACGACCAGATTCCAAACGAGCTGCGGGAAAAAGTCGAAGACGTGGTGCTCAACCGCACCCCGCACGGCACCGATGCGCTACTGGCCATCGCCGACAAGTACAAAGGCGACGGCAGCGTCAAGGAAGCGGAAACCGAGGAGTGGCGCACCTGGGACGTGAACAAGCGTCTCGAACATGCGCTGGTCAAAGGCATCACCACGAATATCGTTGAAGACACCGAAGAAGCACGCCAGCAGTGCGCTCGCCCGATCGAAGTGATCGAAGGCCCGCTGATGGCTGGCATGAACGTAGTGGGCGACCTGTTCGGCGCCGGCAAGATGTTCCTGCCACAGGTGGTCAAGTCTGCCCGCGTGATGAAACAGGCGGTCGCGCACCTGATCCCTTTTATCGAGTTGGAAAAAGGCGACAAACCGCAAGCCAAGGGCAAGATCCTCATGGCGACGGTCAAGGGCGACGTGCATGACATCGGCAAGAACATCGTCGGCGTGGTGCTGGGCTGTAACGGCTATGACATCGTCGACCTGGGCGTGATGGTGCCGGCGGAGAAGATCCTGCAAACCGCCATCGCCGAGAAATGCGACATCATCGGCTTGTCTGGCTTGATCACGCCGTCGCTGGATGAAATGGTCCATGTCGCCCGTGAGATGCAGCGCCAGGGCTTCACCCTGCCGCTGATGATCGGCGGCGCGACGACCTCGAAAGCCCACACCGCGGTAAAAATCGAGCCCAAGTATCAGAACGATGCCGTGATCTACGTCACCGACGCCTCGCGGGCGGTCGGCGTGGCCACGCAGCTGCTGTCCAAGGAACTGAAGGCCGGCTTTGTCGAGAGAACCCGCCTCGATTACATCGAAGTGCGCGAGCGCACCGCCAACCGCAGCGCTCGCACCGAGCGCCTGAGCTATGCGGCCGCGGTCGCCAATAAGCCGAAGTTCGACTGGGCGACTTATCAGCCGACCGTACCGACCTTCACCGGCGCCAAGGTGCTGGACGATATCGACCTCAACGTCCTCGCCGAGTACATCGACTGGACGCCGTTCTTTATCTCCTGGGATCTGGCCGGCAAATACCCACGCATTCTCACCGACGAAGTCGTCGGCGAGGCGGCGACCGCACTGTTCGCCGACGCCCAGGACATCCTTAGAAAGCTGATCGATGGCAAGCTGATCAAGGCTCGCGCCGTATTCGGCTTCTGGCCGGCCAATCAGGTGCAGGATGACGACCTGGAAGTTTATGGCGACGACGGTAAACCGTCGGCCAAATTGCACCACCTGCGTCAACAGACGATCAAACCAGACGGTAAACCGAACTTCTCCCTGGCCGACTTCGTGGCACCGAAAGATAGCGGTGTAACCGACTACGTCGGCGGTTTCATCACCACCGCAGGGATCGGCGCCGAAGAAGTCGCCAAGGCTTACCAGGACAAGGGCGACGACTACAACTCGATCATGGTCAAAGCCCTGGCCGACCGGCTTGCCGAAGCCTGCGCCGAATGGCTGCACCAGCAAGTACGCAAAAACTACTGGGGCTATGCCAGCGATGAGCAACTGGATAACGAAGCGCTGATCAAAGAACAGTACGCCGGTATCCGCCCGGCCCCTGGCTACCCGGCCTGCCCCGATCACACCGAAAAAGGCACCCTGTTCGAGCTGCTGGATAAGGACGGTCAGAGCGGCGTATTTCTCACCGAGCATTACGCCATGTTCCCAGCGGCGGCTGTCAGCGGCTGGTACTTCGCCCACCCACAGGCGCAGTACTTTGCCGTGGGCAAGATCGACAAGGATCAAGTCGCCAGCTACACCGAGCGCAAAGGCCAGGAGCTTGGCGTCAGCGAACGCTGGCTGGCGCCAAACCTCGGTTACGACAACTAAATAAAAGGCCCGCCATGAGCGGGCCTTTTATTTGGCTACAAGCTCAACCTGCGAAATGGGCCTAAAGCACTATGCTTCGATCAGGAGGTTTCCATGGACGACTCTAATAACAAGCCCCCAACGTTCTGGCAGATGCTGCACAGCGTGCTGGCGGCAGCTTTCGGCGTGCAGAGTGGAAAGAATCGCGCCCGCGATTTCACTCGCGGCAAGCCCAGCCATTTCATCATTCTTGGCGTGCTCTTCACCGCGTTGTTCGTGCTGGTGATCTTCGGTGTGGTCAAGCTGGTGCTGCATTTGGCTGGACTTTGACTTTCAATCGAGCAGCGGTTGCAATGAAAAATTGTAATCGCGCATATGCGCCGGATTGAGGGCGCTGAAACGGCGAGAATCCAGCGCGTAACCTTCTCCCTGGATCCGCTGAAGCAGAAAGGATTTCCAACGACATATCGCGCGCGATCGGCGGCGCTGCCCTGCCTATAAAACAAAGGCGCCGCCTCTGCTGTATAGCCAGGGCAGCGCCGACGATGCTCGCATGGAGAGTTGCTTACTGGTGGCTGACCCAGAACACTGCGGTGGCCACTGCCAGCACAATCAAGACGAAGATAGCGCGTGCATCTACCACGCTGTCACGGTTATCGGGTTCGGAATGGTCGGTCATGGCTTCCCCTGTTGTTTTGGTTATAGGTGCTTCGCCTTTGCAGTTAAGACCAGCTATGCCACTCACTCAAGCCACACAGCTAAGCACTTGCGCTCTCTTATCTCTCTAAGTTCGGTACTTATATTAAAACATCACTTTTGCGCATAACCCTGAGCTGGTATCTTCCCCCGGCTCCGCCAGGAGTGCGCGGCCGTGCGCGCTGATTAGCTGTAAGCAGCCTGAAAACAGGACACTTCATGTACGTATACGATAAATACGATCAACACATCATCGAGAGCCGCGTTAAGCAGTTCCGTGATCAGACCCGCCGGTATCTGGCTGGCGAGCTTTCAGGCGAAGAGTTCCGCCCGCTGCGCTTGCAGAACGGTCTCTATATCCAGCGCTATGCGCCAATGCTGCGCGTTGCCGTGCCCTATGGCCTGATGTCCTCGACTCAAGTTCGCAAGATGGCGCAAATCGCCCGTGACTTCGACAAAGGCTACGCGCACATCAGCACCCGGCAGAACGTCCAGTTCAACTGGCCGGAGCTGGAAGACGTACCCGACATCCTAGCCGAGCTGGCGACCGTGCAAATGCACGCGATCCAAACCAGCGGTAACTGCATCCGCAACACCACCACCGACCAGTTCGCCGGCGTCGCCAAAGACGAGCTGATCGACCCGCGCCCCTGGTGCGAAATCATCCGTCAGTGGTCGACCTTCCACCCCGAATTCGCTCATCTGCCGCGCAAATTCAAGATTGCCGTGAATGGCGCAGTCAGCGACCGTGCGGCGATCGAAGTACACGACATTGGCCTGGAAGCCGTGCACAACGCTGCCGGCGAGTTGGGCTTCCGGGTTTCCGTGGGTGGCGGCCTCGGTCGCACGCCAGTCGTAGGCTCCTTTATCAATGAATTCCTGCCCTGGCAGCACCTGCTGACTTATCTGGACGCCATCCTGCGGGTGTACAACCGCTATGGCCGTCGCGATAACAAATTCAAGGCGCGGATCAAGATTCTGGTCAAAGCACTGGGTCCGGCAGTCTTCGCCGAGAAGGTCGAGGCGGAGTGGGCGTTCCTCAAGGACGGTCCTGGTACCCTGACTGACGCCGAAGTCGAACGCGTGAGTAAACACTTCGTCGACCCCGGCTATATATCCCTGCCAGACGAAACCGCCCCCCTCGCCCAGCTCGATGCCGAGCACCCAGGTTTTGCCCGCTGGCGCGCCCGTAACGTTGTCGCCCACAAGAAGCCCGGCTACGCCGCCGTTACCCTATCGTTGAAGCCTACAGGCGTTGCGCCAGGGGATGTGACTGACAAGCAGCTGGATGTCATCGCCGATTTGGCTGATCGCTTCAGCTTCGGTGAAGTGCGTAACTCTCACGAGCAAAACATCATTCTCGCCGACGTCGAGCAGGCCAAGCTGTTCCAGCTCTGGGGCGAACTACGTGAGAACGGTTTCGCTACGCCGAATATTGGCTTGCTGACCGACATCATTTGCTGCCCTGGTGGTGATTTCTGCTCGCTGGCGAATGCCAAGTCGATTCCGATCGCCGAAGCCATTCAGCGCCGCTTCGATGATCTGGACTACCTGTTCGACATCGGTGAAATCGACCTGAATATCTCAGGCTGCATGAATGCTTGCGGCCACCACCATGTGGGTCACATCGGCATTCTTGGCGTGGACAAAAAGGGCGAAGAGTTCTATCAGGTCTCCCTCGGCGGCAGCGCCAGCCGGGACGCCAGCCTTGGCAAGATCCTTGGTCCGTCCTTCGCTCAAGACGTGATGCCGGACGTGATCGAGAAACTGATCAATGTATATGTTGAGAAGCGCACCGAAGACGAACGCTTCATCGACACTTTCCGCCGTATCGGCATCGACCCCTTCAAGGAACGTGTTTATGCAGCGAATAATTAAGAACAACCAAGTCATCGACGAAACCTGGCATCTGCTGCCCAAGGACGCATCGCTCGAAGGCCTGTCCAATTGCGACGACCTGATCGTGCCGCTAACGCTATGGCGCGACCACAACCACGCACTGAAGGCCCGCGATGGCGGCCTGGGCGTGTGGTTGGACAGTGATGAAGCCGTGGAAGAGCTTGCAGACGATCTCGCTCACTTCCAAGTAGTCGCCCTGAACTTCCCGGTCTTCACAGATGGGCGCCACTACTCCAGTGCGCGCCTGCTACGTGAGCGCTATGGCTACAAAGGCGAAGTGCGCGCCATCGGCGACGTTTTGCGCGACCAGCTGTTCTTCATGCGACGCTGTGGCTTCGATGCCTTCGCCGTGCGTCCGGATCGCGACCCGTATGACGCACTGGAAGGCCTCAAGGACTTTTCCGAGTTCTACCAGAATGCTGCCGACCAGCCGCTACCGCTGTTCCGTCGCCGTCAGGGCTAAGCGCTCCAAGACACTGAAAAGCCCCGTCCGCGGGGCTTTTTCATGCCTGCGCCTTGACGCTGTCCCAGGCGATCTGCGCCAGCAGGTCCCGGCATGATGCCAGACTGACCTGGGTGCGACCCGCCAGCCAATTGCGGGCGAAGTCCTGGGTGGGGCCGATCACCACCGAGGAAAAACAGTCCGCCGGCATCGTCTTGAACGCCCCAGCTTCATGGTAGGTCGCCAGGGCCTCGCCGATGCGTGCGTAATGAACGCGATTGGATTCGCGCAGCTGCGCGCCGACCTCGCCGGCTTCGACCCGCCCACGGCTGTGCAGGATGAACCGTGCCCAGTCCGGATTCGCCACCACCCAATCGATATAGTTCTGCACCAGCAGCTTCACGCAGTCTTCGGCGCTGCATACCTCGGCAAAGCCCGTCTCCAGCAGCGCGGCGTACTGACCGACACCCTCGAGATAGAGCGCGCCGATGATACGTTCACGGTTGCCGAAATGATGATAGAGGCTGCCGATACTGGCACCGGAACGATCTCGAATCATCTCGATGGTGGTGGCATCCACGCCGATCTCGCTGAAGCAGGCCAGCGCGGCCTGCAAGATTTCGTCTTTGCGCAAAGGACGACCCATGAGTTTCCTTAAAAACAAATTTAGAATATTTTTCTAGAATTAATTTCTAGACTTCGTATACTGCACCGGCGCGCATTCGTCTTCAATCCCGAATCCCTGTCGAGGAAGCAGTAATGAGCCAGATGTTGCAGATGTTCAAGCAAGCCGGCGCCGAACAATTCAGCGCCATGATCGGGCAAGTGGCCCCCTACTTCGCCAGCATCGCGCCACGGTTCGTCGAGTTGCGCCCCGGTTATGCCGAGGTGACCTTCCCCAAACGTCGCGAAGTACTCAACCATATCGGTACCGTGCACGCCATTGCTCTGTGCAACGCCGCCGAACTGGTGGCCGGCACCATGACCGATGCGTCGATCCCGGCAGGCTGCCGCTGGATTCCGCGCGGTATGACGGTGGAATACCTGGCCAAGGCCGATGGTGATGTTCGCGCGGTGGCCGACGGCACCACGGTAGACTGGAGCGCCCTGGGCGACCTGACGGTACCGGTCATGGCCTATGTTGGTGACAAGCCGGTGTTCCGGGCCGACATCACCATGTACGTCAGCCAGGCCTGAATGCAAACGGCCCGGTAGATGCCGGGCCGTTCTGCTGCAGCGAAAAACGGCTTTCAGCCGAGATTGAGCAAAATCCGTCCCACCTGCTTGCCGGCGAGAGTCCGCGTGATCGCCTCCGGCAACTGTTCCAGGGTCACCTCGTGCACCAGTGCATCGAGGTTGCCCAGCTTCCATTGCAGAGAAAGCCGGTCCCACATGGAGGCTTTGACCACCAGCGGCAACTCCACCGAATCGACGCCGAGCAAGTTCACCCCACGCAGGATGAAGGGCAATACGCTGCCCTTGAAGGCGACCCCAGCGGTAAGCCCGCAGCACGCCACACTGGCGCCGTATTGCAGGGACTTGACCACGTTGAACAAGATATCGCCACCGACGGTATCCACCGCAGCAGCCCACTGCTCTTTGAGCATCGGTTTGTCCGTCCCCTCCTGCAGCGCTTTGCGCTCGATGATCTGCTGAGCACCCAGATCTTTGAGAAACGCACCTTGCTCTGTCTTGCCAGTGGACGCAGCAACCTTGTAGCCGAGGCTCGACAATAGCGCGACGGCCACACTGCCAACGCCACCGCTAGCACCGGTCACCAGCACCGGACCAGCCCCGGGAGTCAGCCCCGCCTGTTCCAGTTTGTCCACGCACAACGCGGCGGTCAGGCCCGCGGTGCCGAGCACCATCGCCTCACGCAGCGAAAGGCCTTTCGGACGCTTGATCGCCCACGCCGCCGGCACGCGAATGTACTGGCCGAAGCCACCCGAGGTGTTCATCCCCAGGTCGTAACCGGTGATGATCACTTCATCGCCAATAGCGAACTCAGCCACACTCGACTCGGCCACCACGCCCGCCGCGTCGATGCCTGGCGTATGTGGGTAGTTGCGGGTCACGCCGCGGTTACCGCTGGCGGAAAGCGCATCTTTGTAATTGAGCGAAGAGTACTGCACACGAATCAATAACTCGCCGGCCGGCAGCTCAGAGGTGTCGCGCTCGACCACCTTCTGCTCGAACACCCCTCCCGCGCCTTCACTCACCAGCAGCGCCTTGAACTGACTCATTTCGCACTCCTTAACACTTGAAGCCCAGTTAGCCGGCACCTATTACCCGAAACATGCTTACCAAAACCGCTGCTGATGGAGACGGCTCCACCAAGTCAGCAACAACCGGTCCACGGCGACACTGGCCGCCAGGCCAACACGTTCCTGCAGGCTTTTTTTCTGTGCGTAGTGCAACTGGAATACATCGGCCAATTTGGCGCGCTCGGCGAGGTACTCGTCGCTGGTCTTCAGCTCGTCGACCAGTTGTTTGCCTAGCGCAGCCTGACCCAGCCAGATCTCGCCGGTGGCGACCTCATCGATGGCCAGCTGCGGGCGGTAACGAGCAACGAAGTTCTTGAACAGCTCGTGAGTGATCTCCAGATCTTCCTGAAACTTCTCGCGGCCCTTCTCAGTGTTCTCGCCAAATACCGTCAGCGTGCGCTTGTACTCGCCGGCGGTGAGTACCTCGAAGTCAATTTCGTGTTTTTTCAGCAAGCGATGAACGTTAGGCAACTGCGCCACAACACCAATGGAGCCGAGGATGGCAAAGGGTGCGCAGATGATTTTTTCGCCGATGCAGGCCATCATGTAACCACCGCTGGCGGCGACCTTATCCACACAGACCGTCAGCGGAATCCCAGCCTGACGGATACGCGCCAATTGCGAAGAAGCCAGACCGTAGCTGTGCACCATGCCTCCGCCACTCTCCAGGCGCAGTACCACTTCATCCTTCGCCGTCGCCAAACTCAGCAGCGCGGTGACCTCATGACGCAGGTGTTCGGTAGCTGAAGCCCTGATATCGCCATCGAAATCCAGCACGAAGACCCGCGGCTTGTGCGCACCAGCCTTCTTGGCCACCTTGGCGGCCTTAGCCTCAACTTTGCGGGCGGCCTTCAGTTGCTCCTTATCCAGCACCGACTGCTCCAAACGCTCATGCAGCGCCTTATAGAAGTCGTTGAGTTTATGCACATCCAACTGGCCACCGCGCTTGCGACCTTTGCCGCGCAGGACGGCAAACGCCACCAGCACCACCAAAATGGCTATGACCAACGTGACCGTCTTGGCTAGAAAGCCAGCGTACTCGGCTAAAAGCTCCACGCGTTCCCCCTCAAGTTTCCTTGCGCCCGCCCGGTTTTGAGCGGCATTCATATTAACCAAGCATACCGACGCTACCTGTCGTCGGCCAGCGGCTAGCGTATGGATGCTTACCAGCAGCATGCAGATGCAAATCCAGGCCGGACAATTCAAACAAGCGTATGTTTTTTCGTTGACAGGCCCAATCTATCCTCATACCCTCGCGAAACTTTCACCCTAGCGGGATGACGCTAACGTGGGCAGCATTTATCTGATTCGCCATGGCCAAGCATCGTTCGGCGCTGCCGACTACGATGTGCTCTCTGAGCTCGGTATTCGCCAGGCCGAAGTATTGGGCAAGCACCTGGTCGAGCTCGATGTGCGCTTCGATCGCTGCCTGAGCGGCAGTCTGCTCCGCCAGCAGCATACCGCCCGAGCGGCCCTCGCTCAGTTCAGTGCCGTTGGCCTGGCAGTGCCTGAAATCGAAACCGATGCTGCCTTCAATGAATTCGATGCCGACGCAGTGATTCGCGCCCTGCTCCCGGACCTACTTCCCGAAGAACCCGAAGCCCTGCATGTACTCAGGAATGCTGCGCAGAACCGTGCCGAATTTCAGCGCCTGTTCTCACGCCTGATTGGTCGCTGGATCTCCAGTGAACATGACCAACCGGGGCTGGAAAGCTGGCAAGAATTCGTCGACAAAGTGCAGGCCGGCCTCGAACGCATTCTCGAACAAGCCTCCAGCAAGGATAACGTTGCCGTGTTCACCTCCGGCGGCACCATCACCGCGCTGCTGCGGCTGATTACCGGAGTACCTTCCGACAAGGCCTTCGAACTTAACTGGCAAATCGTCAACACTTCGCTCAACCGCCTGAGATTCCGCGGTCGCGAGGTAGCCCTGGCTTCCTTCAACAGTCATGTGCATTTGCAACTGTTGAAGGCGCCGGAACTCATCACTTACCGTTGAGTTTCGGCCCACTGTGGCCCGCAAGGCCGCGAGAAAAACCTGAAAACTATAAAGGATAGAACCATGACCACAGTTGCTGACATCGTCAAAACCATGCAGTCCAAGTTCAATGCCGGTGCCGCTGCTGGCCTGGACCTGGTATTCCAGTTCAACATCGAAGACGGCGAAAATCACTACCTGGTAGTGAAAGACGGCACCTGCGAAGTTCACCAAGGCGACGCCGCCAACTCCAACGTGACCCTGATCATGAACACCGAAACTCTGGTCGGCATCATGACCGGCGAAACCGACGGCATGCAGGCGTTCATGGGCGGCAAACTGCGCGCTGAAGGCGACATGATGCTGGCTATGAAGCTGGGCGAACTGTTCCCGGTCTAAGCATCTAAGCTAGTACCGTGTGATAAAAACCGGAGTCTTGGGACTCCGGTTTTTTTTCGCCGCAAGCCTGCCTTCCAGGGGCAATCAGGCAGGCTGATTAACTGGCAACACGCTCGCCAATAAGGGCTCGCGCGGCTTGTGACGCATCCCTAGCGGCATTAGATTAGCCAATAGTCGAAGGCCCCCATCATAAGTAGAAGGGATAAGCATGGCGCTTACAGACCAGTCCACCCGTATCCGCAATGGCGAAGAGCTCGACTCCGCCATCATTGACCAGTACCTCAAGGCGCACATTCCTGGCCTGACGGGTGAGCCACGCATCAGCCAGTTCCCGGGCGGTGCCTCGAACCTGACTTACCTGCTCGAATACCCGAATCAAGAGTTCGTCCTGCGCCGTCCACCGTTTGGCCATAAGGCCAAATCGGCGCACGACATGGGTCGCGAGTACCGCATTCTCAATCAGTTGAACGCGGGCTTCCCCTACTGCCCGAAAGCCTATGTGCACTGCACCGACGAGTCGGTGATTGGCGCTGAGTTCTATGTGATGGAGCGGGTCAAGGGCATCATTTTGCGTGCCAATCTGCCGTCTGAGCTAAAGCTGGATGAGGCGCAAACCCGTTCGCTTTGCAAAAGCTTCATCGACAAGCTGGTCGACTTGCACAACGTCGACTACAACGCCTGCGGTCTCGGTGACCTGGGCAAGCCGGAAGGCTATGTACAGCGTCAGATCGGCGGCTGGAGCGATCGCTACGAGAAAGCCCTGACCCCCGACGCGCCGACTTGGGAGCCGGTGAAAGCCTGGCTGAAGGACAAAATGCCGGCCGACCATCACAAGTCGAGCATCGTGCATAACGACTACCGCTTCGACAACGTCATCCTCGATCCAAACAACCCGATGCAAATCATTGGCGTCTTGGACTGGGAGCTGACCACTCTCGGCGACCCGCTGATGGATCTGGGCAACACCTTGGCTTACTGGATCGAAGCGAATGACCCGCCACCGGTGCAACTGATGCGCCGTCAGCCGAGCAATGCCCCAGGCATGCTGACCCGCCAAGAGTTCGTCGATTACTACGCCGAACGCTCGGGCATCGAGATCAAGAATTTCGACTTTTACTACACCTACGGCCTGTTCCGCCTGGCCGGCATCGTGCAGCAGATTTACTACCGCTTCTTCCACGGCCAGACCCAGGACAAACGCTTCGCTCAGTTCATTCACATGAACAAGCTGCTGGAGCAAATGAGCCTGCAAGTCATCAACAAATCGACGCTGTAATCCGGTTTAAAACTCTCGGCCCATCACAAGGGGAACCCCATGTCCAAGACCACACTGTTTGACCTCGACGGCAAAATCGCCTTCGTCTCGGGCGCCAGCCGCGGTATCGGTGAGGCCATCGCCAAACTGCTCGCTCAGCAGGGCGCCCATGTCATTGTCTCCAGCCGCAAGATCGACGGCTGCCAAGCCGTGGCTGATGCGATCATCGCGGATGGCGGCAAAGCCACTGCCATCGCCTGTCATATCGGTGAGATGGAGCAGATTCAGAGCGTGTTCGCGCAGATCCGCGAGCAATTTGGTCGCCTGGACATTCTGGTCAACAACGCCGCGACCAACCCGCAGTTCTGCAATGTGCTGGACACCGACCTCTCGGCCTTCCAGAAGACCGTAGACGTCAACATCCGCGGCTACTACTTCATGTCCATCGAAGCCGGCAAGCTCATGAAGGAACACGGCGGCGGCAACATCATCAACGTCGCCTCGATCAACGGTGTCTCGCCGGGCGAATTCCAGGGCATCTACTCGGTGACCAAGGCAGCGGTGATCAACATGACCAAGGTCTTCGCCAAGGAGTGCGCGCAGTTCGGCATCCGCTGCAACGCCCTGCTGCCGGGCGCGACCGACACCAAGTTCGCCTCCGCCCTGGTGAAGAACGACTCCATCCGCAACATGATGCTGCAGCGCGTGCCGCTCAAGCGTATTGCAGACCCCAGCGAAATGGCTGGCACCGTGTTGTACCTTGCTAGCGATGCCTCCAGCTACACCACCGGTGTGGCGCTGAATGTGGATGGCGGTTTCCTCTCCTGAGTGATCGTCAAGCATCAAAAAAGGGACCTCAGGGTCCCTTTTTTGATGCTTCTGCATGGATTATCGGGTGGATATAAAGGCCAACACTGGATAGGTCATTGGGGTCGCAAGCGCCCCGCTCTTCGTTGACCTATCCGCCGCCAACATCCCTCTCAGAACCAAGAGTATTCAACGAGCAAAACCAGCCGGCTTATTGCCAGTCTTTCAACGCCTGATCCGCCGCCTGATTCAACGGCTGCGCCAGCAAGCCGGTGGGCGACAAGCTGACGGCATACACGGCGCCATCCGCCATCGGCAGGTAAGTCACTCGCAGTGCTTGAGGATTGAACAGAAACAAGTCGTGCTGCCCCAGTCGCAACCAGCGCCAGAGATCCATGCCATACAGGCTTTGCGCCAAAGTCGCCTCCGCATGCTGCGCCAGTTCCTGTTGTTCGATCGCCAGGAAGCGGCCAGAGAGTTTTTCCAGACGGTAACCTGGTTGCAAGCCGATAAGCGTCGCCAAGCCTTTCCATTGGAACATCCGCGCATCCAACTGCCAAAGATCACCTTCCAGCGACATCGTGCGCTCCTCTGCGCCCTCCAGCAGGTTCACACGGTAGCGTTGCGGGCCATCGGCCTGAAAGCTCAGGGTCACCAACGGCTTGCCTTCGGGCAGCGGTGTGTAACCGAGCAAGTCATAGGCAACCAGCCCGACCAGCCCCGCTAACAACAGAAAAGCCAAACCGAAAGTGCCACGCAGCCAGCCAAGAAACCAATGCCGATTGAACAGGATGCGCGCAGCGACCAACACGGCCAGCAGTGCCAGCAGCGCTATGCCCCAAGCCAAACCGTCATACTGCATGAGTCCAATTCCTTCTACCTGAAATAGCCGGCATTATGCGTACCAGCTCCGCAACCGAACAGCCAGTTCGCTGCACAATCGGACACCAGTCGACTATTTATGCCCTTTCCTTTCGAACTCGTGGTTGATCCCGCCACTCTTGCGATTCTTGCTGTCGTGGCTTTTTTAGCAGGTTTTATCGACGCCATTGCTGGCGGTGGCGGCCTACTGACCATTCCCGCACTCCTCACCGCCGGACTGCCACCGCATCTGGTGCTCGGCACCAACAAGTTGTGCGCCACCTTCGGTTCGGCTACCGCCAGCTACACCTTCTATCGCCGTAAGTTGTTCGCTCCCCGGCAATGGCGTAACGCGCTGCTCGGTACCGCGATTGGCGCCCTGCTCGGCGCCTGTTTGGCCCACTGGTTACCCGCCGCCTGGCTGAATCAGATGCTCCCCGCCGTGGTCTTCGCTTGCGGGCTTTATCTGTTATTCAGTCGCATACCAGCGGCCCCACTTAACCCGGATGCGCCCATCGCCACGGGTCGCCAGTGGGCACAAGGCCTGGGGCTGGGTTTTTACGATGGCGTTGCCGGGCCTGGCACGGGGGCCTTCTGGACAGTCAGCAGCTTACTGCTCTACCCGCTCGACTTGCTGCGCGCCAGCGGCGTAGCGCGCAGCATGAACTTCGTCAGCAATGGCGCGGCGCTGGCGGTATTTATCGTCTCAGGGCAAGTTGCTTGGCTGCTCGGTATCAGCATGGGAATAGCCTTGATGGCCGGAGCCTTTCTCGGCGCGCACACAGCCATCAAGGGCGGAGCGAAGTTTATCCGCCCTGTCTTCATTCTGGTGGTGTTGGCGTTGACTGCGCGGCTAGCCTGGCAGCACTGGTTCGGCATGGCCTAGCCGGCGCGCCACATACAGGTCGATCAGGTAGCGTGCAATCGAGCGCGCTGCCGGCAGTGGCGGCAGGTTATCCAGCGTAAACCAGCGTGCATCCTCGATCTCGTCGGGCTGCATGATGATCTCGCCGCCAGCATACTCAGCGTGGTAACCCAGCATGAGGGAGTGCGGGAACGGCCAGCCTTGGCTCCCCAAATACTGCAGATTCTGAATCTCCAGCCCGACTTCCTCGCGAACCTCGCGTGCCACGCAGTGCTCGACCGACTCCCCCGGCTCAACGAAGCCCGCCAAGGTGCTATACATACCGGGCACATAGCGCGGAGAGCGCGCTAACAGGATTTCATCCCCACGCGTCACCAGCACGATCATGCTTGGCGAAAGGCGCGGGTAATGTTGCTGCTCGCAGCTCGGGCAGTGCATCGCCCGCTCAGTCGCCGAGCGCAGCATGCGAGCACCGCAACTGCCGCAGAAACGGTACTGATCAGCCCAGGTCGCGACCTGGGCGGCAAATCCCAGCAGCCTGAACATTTCGTATTCAGCCTGCAGCATGAACTGACGCAAGCCTTGCCAGGTGCAACCGGAAACCTCCGCCGCCTGCTCAAAATCGAGCAGGTAGATCGGCTCGCCATCGAAATAGCCGAGGCCATGCTCTTCGTAAACAGGGAGATCCTGGCGCTTCAGCCAGTCGCGAGGGAACAACACCCCGTTACTGTCAGCTAGAAAATTCTGCCGAAAATGCGCCACTGCCCAGCCACCGGCTTGATTGGTGTCGAGTACCGCAGGTTTCCAGCGCTGGCTCATCAGGCTGCTACCGGCAGGCCCAAAACGCGTACGCTCTCGGCAGCCAGATCCAGCACGCTAGGGCTGGTTTCCGGGCGCAGCACCGCACCACCCTCCAAGTAATACTCCAAGCTGGTCAAGGCATCCGCCAAGGTTTCCAGCATCTGCTCGGACGGCATTTGCGAGCTCTCGAGCATTTGCTTCTGGATGTACTCGCCACAGGCGCCAACCAGCAATGCTGCGCGCTCCTGATCCAGGAACCACAGCCCACCGCGCACTGCCTGCAGGCTGAACGGGACATTGGCCAAGTGCAACTTGTCGCCATTCGATTCGAGGTAAGAGGTGATTGCCCGCTTAGCCAGAGCCAAGCCAGCCTGCGCCTCATCGACCACCACAATGCGCGCCTCGGAGAGCTGATGCTGGGCGAAGGATGTCGCCTCGTCTCCCGGCCGTACTTCCACTGCTCGGCTGTCGCGCCCCTCGCCACGTTCAAGGCTGGCGACCATGCTCTCTACATAGAGCACCGCATCGGCCAGTTTGAGCAGCATCTGCGGCTCGGCCGGGCTCGCTGCGCTCCAGCCAGCAACCACTTGCAGCTGGCTACCGAGAGTTGCACCAGCAGAACTCAAGCCGACCATACCCAGGGTCTTCGCCAACTTGCCCAACAGCGCGTGCAAATTACTCAGCCGCTCGCTGTCCACGGTGCCACGCTCGATCAGGTCGAGCAGGTCTTTGACACTGGCCAGCTCCTCACGAATCGCCGAAGACAGCGAACGCATCACCGACCGGCCTGGACCTGCCAGACGCTGGTATTCCTCTTCCAGCAATTGGTCGGTGAACGGCAACGCCGCAAGCCCGAAGATCTCGCGCATCTGAGTCGCCAGCGGGCCACGGCTATCGGCCAGTGCGACTAGATAAAGCAGCTCCTTGAGCAGGCTGCGCGGCGCTTCGTACTGCGCATTACCGAGTAGCAGTTTGAGTTCGCGATCGATCCTCGAAAACAGCTGTTTACGCGTTTTGCGCGGCAGCAGTTGGCCATCGACCTGCGCCTCCAACGCGGCGGCACAAATCCAGCACAGACGCCCACGGCCTTCACCGGCAAACAGGCTATCCAGGCGACTCATGGCACGCCCCATGAGCTTCAAGCTGGCCTGCTGGTTTTGCTCCCGAATGAACCCAAGCAAGCCGACTTGATACATATGCCGCAGGCGTCGAGCTTCTGCGTTTTGCCACGCGGCATCGGTGACCGAAGCGACAGCCTGCGGGCGCACCTGATCGAGTCGAGCACTAAAGAAAAAGCTCTCCGGTAAGGCTGGCTGCGCGCCAGCCTGACGCAGATCGTTGATGGCCGGCAGCAGCAACTCCGGTAGCTCTTGGCGATGGAACTCGACGTTTTCCAGATAGCGGCGCAGCACGTGTAGCGCATTGCTTAACGCTGAGAGCTGCACATCACGCTCTTCACCCGCGCCGGCGGGAATGTCGGTTGCCTGTTGCAACACTTCCTGGGCCAGTAGCTCGGCACCGGCCAGCTCGATCAAATTGAGCGTGCCACGCACTTGCTGCAGGTATTCGACGGCCTGCTGCAAAAGGCTCCCGTTGTGCCGCTCAGCAATGAAATGCTCGAGACTCTGCTCGGCTTCTTCCATGGTGGCGAATAACTCGTCGCGCACCAGACTAAGGGACGTGGCTCCAGAAACCATGGCCTAGTGCGCCTCCCGCGCCGATGATGAAAACAGTGGTTGATACTGCATCAGTCGGCAAATTCCGGCTTTTGCTTGCTCATGTGTGCGGTCATTGCCACACGCAAATCAGCGGATTGCAGCATCGCGGCGTTCCAGGTCGCGACGTACTCCAAACCATCGTCGACGCGGTGGTCGCGCATGTAACCAATCATCTTCTTGGTACCGCGGATGGCGATCGGCGACTTGCCAGCAATCTCGTGGGCGATTGTAAACACACCATCGAGCAGTGCCGCTTGATCGACAAAGGTACGGTTGACCAGGCCAATACTGCGCGCCTCTTCACCGCATAGGGTGCGACCGGTGAAGGCCAATTCGCGCATCATGCCGTCACCAATAATCCGCGGCAGGCGCTGTAGGGTGCCGACGTCAGCGGCCATCCCCATATCGATTTCCTTGATCGAGAACTGCGCATCGACTGTCGAGTAGCGCATGTCACACGCCGAGATCAGGTCGATTGCACCGCCCAGGCAATAGCCTTGAATAGCCGCAAGCACCGGTTTACGGCAGGCATCCACGGCGTTGAAAGAGGCTTGCAACTCGAGAATTTTGCGCCGCAACGCATCAGCGTTACGACCGAAGTCATTACCCAGCTGACTGCCCGCCTGCGCCAACAGCATCAGGTCGATACCGGAGGAGAAATGCTTGCCGGCCCCCGACAGCAGCACCACCCGCACCTCGTCAGTCACATCGATCCAGCGGAAGATCTCGATGATCTCCGTCCAGAAGTCGGTGTTCATGGCATTGACCTTTTCCGGGCGATTGATCACCACATGGGCAATCTTATCTGCCAACTCGACACGAAACGCTTTGTAGTCGGACACGACAGCCATCAGTCATCCTCGGTACGGGCGCGGACGCACATAGAAATATTGTTATGGATATAACCGCCCAACTATAACAAGCGCGCAACAAATGTCGATGCTAGCGTCTGTGACGCAGAACACGCTGCCAGACTTCAAAACACTTTTGAGTAACCGAGTTAAACTATTGATCTGTTTAGATTCTCACTAGCGACCCGCACCCACTTTCATACAAGGATCAATCGATGTCGAAGTCGATAGCCTCCGCCTTCCAGCAGAACTTCCTAGGCCACTCTCCGCCCTGGTACAAGCAGTGCATTCTGTTCTTTTTAGTCATCAACCCACTGGTGCTGGGGAGCTT
>JBOICE010000398.1:0-11497 GCA_050739815.1 Pseudomonas sp.
GTGTGGGGTCTCCCCATGTGAGAGTAGGTCATCGTCAAGCTTAAATTCCAAACCCCCCAGTCGCGCATGCGGCTGGGGGGTTTGTCTGTGTGCGCAGAAAAACACGCCGCGGGTGGGTCGCAGGGCGGGGTTATCTATGACTGCGTGTCTACCGGGTGACGGCTAGAGCATAGGCGTCGGGATCACGCAGCCATGGGAATTCTGCCTCAGGATACTGAACAGCAATTGTGCGTGACTGCATGGGGATGATCAGGAGCGGCTACGACATTGTCTGTAGTGCTCGCCTGCTAAGCGTGTTTGCAGTTAACGACAAATCGACTGATTTACAGCGCGCTCGTCTAAAATATGCGCATACCGCCCAGAGCCTTTGTTTATGTATGATCCGGCCGACTCCCATGGGGTGTCTGAACTGCCCCTTGAGGCACTGGTGGCCTGCCACGAGTGTGACTTGCTGATGCTCAAGCCAGAGTTGCAGAGTGGCGAAAGCGCAGAGTGTCCGCGTTGTGGATACGAGCTGTACAGGCATCGTCATCAGGTGGTGCGCCGCAGCCTGGCTCTGGTAATCGCGGCTCTGTTGCTCTATATCCCTGCGAATTTCCTACCGATCATGCAGCTCAATCTGCTGGGGCAGACAGCCGAAGATACGGTCTGGAGTGGCGTGCTGGGACTTTATGGCACCGGCATGCAAGGCATCGCGGTGGTGGTGTTTCTCTGCAGTATGGGTATCCCACTCTTGAAGCTTCTGTGTCAGTTTGCTGTGCTACTCAGTATTCGCTGGGATATCGGGCGCAGTTATGGCTTGCTGCTCTACCGCATCTACCACCACATGCGGGAGTGGGGGATGCTTGAGGTGTATCTGATGGGAACCCTGGTGTCTATCGTCAAGCTGATCGGCCTGGCGGATCTCACTTTGGGACTCGGCTTGGCGTGTTTCATTGGATTGCTTTTGTTGCAGGTCTGGTTGGAAGTGACCATGTCGCCACACCAAATTTGGGAAGCTTTATCGGGAGAAGATGCCCATGCGGGCCATTGATGCTGGCATCTTGATCTGCCCGGAATGCCATCAATTGAATAGACAAGAGCCGGATTGCGACAAGCAGTTCTGTACTCGCTGTGGCGGCTTGGTGCATGGCCGACGACCAAATAGTCTGGTCCGAACGTGGGCTCTACTTGTTACTGCCGCGATCCTATACATTCCGGCCAACTTGTTGCCGATCATGACGGTGAGCACCCTAGGTAAGGGCGAGCCAGACACTATCATGTCTGGGGTGATCAGCTTGGTGCAGCTCGGCATGTGGCCTATAGCGGCTGTTGTCTTCGTCGCGAGCATATTGGTGCCGACCTTCAAGCTGGTGGGTATCACCTTGCTGCTCTATTCGATACAGCGGCATCTGCCAATGTCTCCGCGTCAACGCATCCTCATGTACCGGTTTATCGAATGGATTGGTCGCTGGTCGATGTTGGATGTCTTTGTCATCGCGATCCTGGTGGCATTAGTGAACTTTGGGAACTTGGCCACCATTGAGCCTGGTTATGGTGCAGTGGCTTTTGCCAGCGTGGTGGTGTTGACCATGCTGGCGGCACTCACTTTTGACCCTCGCTTGATTTGGGATAATACGGAATCGGATGATGACAATGACTGACCTGCCAACGGCGAAAACCCGTCCTGCCTCCAACTGGTCGGCCATCTGGGTCTTGCCCTTGATTGCCTTGCTGATAGGTGGCTGGCTGGCTTGGCGCGCCTATGATCAGGCTGGGGTCGACATTCAAATCATTTTCGCCACCGGCGACGGTATTCAAGCAGGGAAGACCGAGGTGATCTTCAAGGGTATGCCGATCGGCAAGGTCAAGAACCTGGCCTTGGATATCGGCGAGAAGCGCGGAGTGATCGCCACGGTCGAGATGAACAAAGAAATGGGGCAGTACCTGCTCAAGAACACGCGCTTCTGGTTGGTCAAACCCAGCGTCACCCTGGCCGGGGTTACCGGTCTGGAAACCCTGGTGTCCGGCAACTATATCGCTGCCAGCCCTGGCGATGGCGAGCCAACCCGCAAGTACACGGCATTGACGGAAGCTCCACCGATTTCCGACAGCATGCCAGGCTTGCACCTGACTCTGAAGGCCGATCGATTGGGTTCGCTGAACCGCGACAGCCCGGTGTTCTACAAGCAGATTCGGGTTGGCCGGGTGAAGAGCTATGTGCTCGCAGCGGATCAGAGCACCGTCGAGATCAAGGTGTTTATCGAACCGCTGTATGCGCCTCTGGTGCGCAAACATACGCGCTTTTGGAATGCCAGCGGGATTACCGTCAATGCGGATCTGTCTGGCGTCAAAGTGCACAGCGAGTCGCTGGCTAGCGTGGTTGCCGGCGGGATCGCCTTTGCCACGCCGGAACACCGCAAGGACAGCCCGCCGACCGATCCGACCCTGCCGTTCCGGCTCTATGAAGACTTCGATGCCGCGCAAGTGGGCATCAAGGTGCAGGTCAAACTGACGGATTTCGAGGGTTTGCAGGCTGGCCGCACACCGGTGATGTACAAGGGTACTCAGGTAGGCAGCCTGAAGGCCATTAAGGTCAATGACGATCTGACCAGTGCTTCGGCAGAACTGGCGCTCGATCCGCGCACGGAAGATTATCTGGTCGAGGGCACTGAATTCTGGCTGGTCAAACCCTCGATCTCGCTGGCCGGGATCACTGGGCTGGAAGCCCTGGTCAAAGGCAACTACATCGCCGTGCGCCCCGGCGAGAAGGGTGCAACGCCGATGCGAGAGTTCACCGCGCGGGCCAAGGCGCCGCCGCTGGATCTGAGCGCTGCGGGGCTGCACCTCGTGCTGTTCAGCGATACCCTCGGCTCGTTGGAAGTCGGCAGCCCGGTCCTCTTTAAGCAGATCAAGGTCGGCTCGGTGCAAAGTTACCAACTTTCTCGCGATCGCAAGCAAGTGGCCTTGGGAGTGCACATCGAGCAGGAGTACGCCAACCTGGTGAACAGCTCGACGCGCTTTTGGAACGCCAGCGGCATCACCCTGACGGGTGGACTGTCTGGAGTTACAGTCAAAAGCGAGTCGCTGCAAAGTCTGCTCGCCGGCGGCATTACCTTCGAGACCCCAGATCCCAAGGCCGCGGCCTCCAAGCGCGTGCAACGCTTCAGCCTGCATCCTGATCGCGAGAGCGCTTTGCAGCAGGGCGTTAGCGTGCAGATTCGCGTCGACAGTGGCGACGGTCTGCGTCCGGGCTCACCGATCCGCTACAAGGGCTTGGATATCGGCAAGGTGGAGACTGTCGAGCTGACCGATGACCTGCAGGCGGTGTTGCTGCATGCCCGCATCACCGAGGGCGCCGATCGGGTGGCGCGTGCCGGCACGCAGTTCTGGGTGGTCAAGCCGGAGCTGGGGTTGGTGCGCACGGCGAATCTGGAAACCCTGGTCAGCGGCCAATACTTGCAGGTGCGTCCGGCGGCCAAGGCCGGTGCGTTACAAACCCGCTTTATCGCGTTGGAACAACCGCCGACAGCCTCGGCTCGTGAGAACGGCCTGAGCCTGACCCTGAGCGCGCCTCGCCGTGGCTCGATCAAGCCAGGTTTACCTGTGACCTACCGTGAGGTTGCGGTCGGCAAGGTGACTAGCTTTGAGCTCGGCGCGACGGCGGATCGGGTGTTGATCCATATCCTCATCCAGCCGCGCTATGCCCCATTGGTGCGCTCCGGCAGTCGTTTCTGGAATGCCAGTGGCTTCGGTGTGGATTGGGGCTTGTTCAAGGGGGCGAAGCTTCGTACCGAGTCGGTGGAGACTTTATTGGAAGGCGGGATCGCCTTCGCCACCCCGGAAGGTGAGCAGATGGGCGGCCCAGCGAAGCCGGCGCAAACCTTCGCGCTCTTTGACGAGGCGAATGACGAGTGGTTGAAGTGGGCGCCGAAGATAGTCTTGGGTAAGTAAACCCAGGGGTAACCCCTGAAACGCCAAGGGCTGCAGATGCGGCCCTTGGCGTTTTTGCAACGAGTGTTGTTCAGGCCGGTTCGGCAACAGGCTCGGGCTTCGCCTCATGGCGGCGAATGTACTTCCAGTCGGCCTCATCGATGTAGATACCGTTAGGCCCGCTGCCACCTTCCAGGTCAATCGCCACATGGGCGCAAACCTGGGGTTTGACGCTGGCGAGGATCGGCACGAAGCCCAATTGCAGGCTGGTTTCGATCAGTGCCTGCTGGTTGCGCTCATCGATATCCGCCGCCTCGTCGAGGTAATAGGGCAGGCGAATCCGCCCAGCCTGTTCGCGGTCCATCAGGTGCAGCAACAGGTACATGTTGGTCAGCGCCTTGATGGTCATGGTCGTGCCGTTGGAGGCGGCGCCGTCGATATCCGTGTGCACCACCGGCTGGCCACCGACTTTGGTGATCTCGAAGGCCAGTTCGAACAGATCCTTCAAGCCCAATTGGTTGTGGTTGGCGGCCACCAGCCGAGCGAGGTATTCCTTGGCTTCCTCGTTCTTCACATCCTGATCGGCCGACTGATTGAGGTCAAACACCGACAGCGTCTCGCCTTCCTCGTACTGGCCTGCACTGTGGATGATCTGGTCGATGTGCTTGAGAGCGTCCTTGTTCGGTGCGAGGACGATGCGAAAGCTCTCCAGGTTGGAGACCTGACGGCGGTTGATCTCGCGGTTGAACAGCGCCAACTGGTGTTCCAGGTTGTCATAGTCGCTGCGGATATTGCGCAGGGTCCGGGCGATATCGGTGACTGCGGCGCGGCGCGCCTTGCCGAGAGTCAGCGCTTCATCCTGGCGGTGCGCGTAGGCGTTGATGAGCAGGTGCAGGCGGCGTTCGACATCGTCTTCGCTATCGAATTTGGCCACGCCCTTGAGGCGGATTTGCGCGTACAGCGCGTCGATCTGACCATCGATGCGCTGCAAGCCCTGCCAGGCATCCTGGTAATCGTTGAGCAGCGGCAGCAGGTTATCCAGCGAGTCGTCGACCGGGTCCATGAACGGCGTGCCGAACGGCAGGTCTGCCGGGAGCAATTGGCGGCGGCGCAGGGAATCTTCCAGCGTGCGCTCCTTGGCTTCCAGGTCAGCCAGTTGCCGACCGACCAGTTGCAGCTTGGCGGAAATCTGCTGGACGCGTTCGGTGAAGGCATCGCTGGAACGCTTGAGTTCGTCCTGGGCGGCTTCGAGCTGGGCCAGTTGTTCGAGCTGTTGCGGTTCCTCGACCACCAGGGTCTGGCTGCGGCGGAAGTCTTCCAGGGCTTTCTGCGCGTCCAACACCTGCTGATACAGGGTCTCGGCCTGGGCCTTGCTGGCGGCGCGGTCGGCGGCGACGGCTTGCTGGGTCTTCAGTTGTTTCAGCTCTTTTTCCAGGCGCTCTTTCTGGTCGCGCAGTGCCGCCCGGTCGGCCAAGGCCTGCAAGGCTGGTGGCTCGATGTGCGAGAGGTCGATGGATAGCCCCGGCACTTCGAAGCGCTCACCTTTGAAACCATCCAGCACGGCTTCGAGGGACTTCACCCAGGCGCTGTTGTCGTCCAGGGCGATGCCGTGTTCACCGAGCGGCAGGCTGAATAGCGCGCCGTTGAACAGGCGCATCAGCCGCTCGACATCCTGCTGGGTGAACTCTTCGCGCAGGCGGGCGTAACTGTTGTTGTCGGCGTGTTCGAGCTGCTGTTTCACCGACTTCAGGCGTTTTTCCAGATCACGCAAGCGCTCATCGAGGTCCTCGGCGGAGAACTGTCGGGATTGCGCCAGGGCACCGGCCAGTTCGTCATGGGTATCCTTGGCGGCCAGCAGTTGCTGTTCCAGTACCAGCGGGCTCTCCACCAGGGCAAAGCGATTCTTCAGTACCGATAGCTCGCCGAGCCAGCGCTGGATCTCGCTGATTTCGCGCTCCAGACGCATCAATTCCTGGGTGCCGCCCCGTTGCTCGTGCTGCAGGCCGTCCTGTTCGGCGCGGTAGTGTTCGGCCTGGATCAGCAGTTCTTCACGGCGGGCGCCGGCGTAGTCCTGCCAGGTGCCCAGTAAGGAATCGAGCAGCGGCGAGATGCGGTGCAGTTTGCCGCGCAGCAATTCGCGCTGGCTCACGCCGGCGGCCAAGGCCTCGACCAACGGGCCGGCAGCGACCAGTGATTGATAGTCCTGCTCCATCCGCCGGACATCGCGGAAGGCTTCTTCGCAGGCGGCGATGTAATCGACGCTGCCGGAACGCAGGCTGTGCTCGAAGGCATCGAGAAACAGTTGCTTGAGTTTGGCCGCGGTGATCTCGCGCATGTGCAGCAGGTTGATGAACAGCGAGCGGAAGGTCTTCAGACTTTGCTCGCTGGTGGAGCGCAGCGGGATCAGGGTCAGGTCCAGCGGAATCGAGGTGTGCCCGCCGACCAGCAGGCGCCGTAGCTCTTCCGGTTTCAGCTCGTAGGCCTTGATGTTTTCGCGTTCGAGGTTGGCGAACAGCTCGCGTTGACGCAGGCAGGTGCCGTTTTTCTGGTAGTGGGTCAGCTCCAGTTCGCCGGCATAAGCGAAGAACTGGTGACCGAAACCGCCACCCGGACCACGCCCGGCCACGCCGATCACATGGGGGCCATGGGGCAGAGCGACTTCTACCAGGATGTAGCTGGTGTCGCTGGCGAAGTAGAACTTGCGCGACTGCTCGAGGCTGTATTTGCCGAAACTCATGTCCGACATGCGCGCCAGAATCGGGAATTGCAGGGCGTTGATCGAGGCGCTCTTGCCCAGGTTGTTGGCGCCATACACCGACAGCGGTTGTTCCAGCGGGAACAGCCCAAGGCTGTAGCCCGCAGTATTGAGCAATGCGAAGCGGCGGATTCCGTAGCGTTCCTGGCTCATGCTTCAACCTCCTGGTGGGCGCGCTCTTCGGCCATGGCTCGGACCAGCGCCTGCTCTTCAGACTCGTAGACAGTGCTGAGGACGGTGATTCCAGCCTCGTCGGTTTCGGTCTCGTTGGTTTCGATCAGCAGTATCTCGTCGCCGCTGTCGTCGTCCAGCAGTACCGGGGTCGGCAGGGGTAGCTCGCTGTGCAGGCTGGCGGCGAGGTCGCGGTCCTGTTGTACGGACAGGCAGACGTCGAGGAAACGGTGCATTGGCGGCAGGAAGCGGTAGATGCCATTTTCTTCGCCGGCGAAACCCAGTTGGGTCATCCGGCGCATGACCTTTTCTTCCAACTCTTCCTGGGTCTGCACTTCGGCTTGCAGGAACAGATCGCGGTATTTCTCCAGCAACGGCGGCAATTCATCGCGACCGAGGCTACCGCCATCCAGCACGGCCAGTGGGTCGCGGCCTTGATCGGCGAGATGCTCGACCAGAATGAAGGTGAACAACGCCAGGCGCTGGGCGGTCTTGTTGACCTGTGCGCCCATCTGTTCGGGGACGAAGTAGTAGAAGCCGCGGCTGTCGCACACCAGCTCGAAACCCAGAGCCTTGAACAGCGCGCGGTATTGGTCTTGCAGGTTCGACAGCTGGCTGTAGAGCTCGGCGTCGCGGCGGCTGACGTGGTAGCCCTTGAACAGCTCGCGGAAGATCGGTGCCAGTTGGCTCAGTTCGGAGAGATCAATATTCATGCTGCATTCTTCAAAGGAGAAAACCGGTGAATGGCGCCCTACGGCTGGAGTTGAGCTGCGGCCGAACGACTGGTGAGCGCCAGCTTTTGCAGGAAGCGCCCCATATGCGGGTCACTGCGTTCGAGCGGCACCTCGGCGAATGGAAACCACTGCACTGAGTTGAACTCCTGTTCGTCGAATCTGATCGCCTGCGCTCGATCGCCACGCAGCACATACCAGAGCGAGACATCTGTATGGCCGGCAGTAAGGCCGACTGTGGTTGTGCAGGTGAGCATGAGCGGCGCGCCGACCGGATGCGGAGCAATCAGCCCCAGTTCTTCCTCCAACTCGCGCAGTACCGTGCGGCGAGGATGTTCGCCCGGCTCTACGTGGCCGCCCGTGGGTAACCACAGCTGCGCGTTCTTGTGATCGACCAACAAGACATGGGTTTCATCGACCACGACGAAGTAGGAAACGAGGTGCTGGGGAGGCGTTGCCGGCTTTGCGAGGCGGCACAGCTCTGCGCCGGACTCGACCCACGACAACGCATCGGCGAGGTGTTCGCGTTCGAGATCATCGAGTGGTTCGATGGCGGCGAGTTCGGCGTGCACTTGGCTGCGCATGCGATCTTTAGTGATCATTCGAGGTCACCAGTGCATAAGAGCACAGGCTGACCTGGTGCTCGGCGGTGAGGTAATCGCGGCGCTGTAAGCGTTCGCGTTGAAAGCGGCCGTCGCGCGACAGCCGCGAGAACCAATAGAGCAACTCGTCGGTCGCGCCTTCCGGTTCCTGCTCCAGCAGCCAGATCATCAAGTCCGGCAGCGGCAGGGCACTCTGGCAGCGTTCGAGCATTTCCCGGGCGGTACGTGGCGCCTGGGGTGGTTCGCCTTTGCGGGTGCCAGAGGCTTTCGGGAACTGGGTCGGCTTCGGCTCGAAGCGCGCCAAGGCATACACGTAGGCTTCGACCTGGCTAGTACTGCCGAGGAAGGTGCTTTGTGGCCGGGTAAACAGCGGCAATGCGGCCTGCGGCACGCCATCCAGACCTTTGCGGCGGATTGCGGCCAGCGCCAGGGCCGCGCCGCGGGTCACGGCGTTGTGTCGGCGCGCTTCTTCACGCAGCGGCAGCAGCAGTTCGCGGGCGCGGCGCAGAGTCAGTTGGGCGGTGGTTTGCATCTCGAGGATGCGCGCATGGGTGCGCAACAGCAGGTCGTCATCGACCAATTGGCCCAAGCGCTGCTGCTCGCCGAGCAGTTTCAGCAACACCTGCTCGACACGCCGCACACCTTGCTCGAAGGCGCCGTCGGCGTTGACCAGCTGGATCATCGGCTCGACATACTCATCCCAGGTCGCCAGTACTTCGGCGTAACGCTGGCGCAGCGGGATCTGCCGGTCGCTGGTCTTGGCCCGTTCAGCCACGCCGACCAGTGCCTGTTCGTCGTTGGCGAGCTTCTTCAGGACATCGCGCACGCGCATATCCAGCAGGCGCAACTGGCGGGCCAGATCGCTGGCGTCGCGGATCTCGAAGGCGTCTTGGATGTAGCCGGCCAAGCGCTCCAGGTGGCGCAGGTAGGCTTCGATTTCCAGGCACAAGCCCAGGCGGTGTTCACGCCGCAGGTAGGCAAGGAAGTCGTGGATCTGCGCGTTCAGTTCGAAGCGGTTCGGGCTTTTCGCCACCGGCACCAGGATGTCCAGGCGAATCCAGGTGTCGAGCAGGCTGGTGATATCCGCCGGGCTGCTGTCCGGCAGTTGCACGCCGAGCTGGCCACGCAACTCGATCAGGCTCAGGGTGCCTTGGTCGAAGCGCTCGCACAGCGGCTCAAGCAACGTCCAGTGTTCTGCGAGGGCACGCAATACGCGCTTGGGTTCGATCATTGGAGTCTGGGCTTTTTCGCAAAAGTCGCGATTGTACTGCATGCGCCTTGGCTCGATTCATCCTCAACCGATCAAAGGATGCTTCTCCCGATGCGCCAATGGCGGCAAAGTGACCAAACGCGGCAGTTTGCGACTGGCCAAGCAGACTTGAAGTGAGTTTGAGCAGGTTTCGCCGCTGGTTTAAGTGACTGAATCGCTTGGCATGTTTTCTGCGATAGGGAGAGCAAAGCGGATTCAGACCGAGCCCATGTCAGCCACCACCGCCACTTATGCCGAAGCCCGCTGGGCCGAATTGCAAGGTCAGAGTGACCTTGGTTGGGATCTCGACGCGATTACCGACCGCCGTGAGGCGATCGCCTTTTTGCGGCGCTTCGAAAATCGCTTGTGCATCTACTCCAGCTACGTCGAAAAGCTCTACAGCAACTACAGCTTCGTCGTGCCCGAAGCAGAGCAGGGCAGCATCACCATCCTGCCGGACGAGCAGGCCTGGCATGACACCTTCAATGACATCCCGGCGGATGCCGTGGAGCCGACCGGGATTCATATACTGCCGGGAGAGACCCTGGGTTATACCGGGCTGTATCTGAAGGTGCCGAGCGAGCACCGGCTGCTCGCCTCCAAGGAGCTGCCGTTTCAGGCTGGGCTCAGGTTGCTGATTCAGCGTTATCAGGCCAAGGGCGAGAGCTTTTTGCCGGTGCTGATCAAGAGCGACCTACGCGAGTACGAAGCACGCATGCCGTCGCTGCACTTGCACCGGATCAATCCCAGCAAGTTGGCGCACTGTTCCCAATTCAGCATCGATGCGCTCAAAGGCGCTATCGCCGATCACCTGATCGGTCTGTTTCGCCAGCGCTGACGCCTGGCGTTACGGCAGTGTGACCTTGGGTAACAGCCAGCTACTGCCGTGCGGGGGGTCGGCGACTAATTGGCGTTCTTTTCTCGACTATGGGTCGGGCCATTTCGCCCCCGAGCTTCTTATAGTGGCAACCAGGGTTCGAGCCTCCAGCGCTCGGCCGCTATAAGAACAAGGAACTCGCCATGCGCCCGACTTTTCGCCTCGCCGCGGTATTTTGCGCCTGTCTGCTGGCCAGCACCGCCCAGGCCAAGCTGGAGGCGCTGGCCGATAGCGAGCTGTCGGAGGTGACCGGGCAGGCGTTTATCAACCTGACCACCGACAGCAACGCGGGGATCAATTACACCCGGGTCAATTTCGGCGTGAACGTCGATACCCAGCTGAATATGAAGAAGCTGCAGCTGGGCCAATACAACGACACGGCCACGCGGCCCGGTGAAGTCGCCGGCTCCTCCGATGTCCTGATCAACAACTTCGCCCTCGGCAGCGTGAATGCGGACGACTCGATTAATGCCTTCAAGATTGCCAACCCGTTTCTGGAGCTGGCCTATTCCGGCAACAAGGTCGTCGGGGTGCGGATTGGCTTTGGCGAGGCCAAGGGCGTGCTATCCGGCGATATCCAGAGCCTGACGGGCAGCATCCCGGTGCATATCGAAGGGACTGCCGCTCCGATTTATGACCAGGCTTCCGGTTGGGAGCAGTTCTTGCTCGGGCTCGCCGGGGTGACCCGCAGTACGAAACTGCAGGCCGATGCCTCACTGGTCACCAATGGCGGCGTTGCCGATCCAGTGCGCGGCACCTACTCCGGGATGGAGAACGGCCAGGCGTTGAGTTGCGTCAGTGGCTGCAATCTCGGTGGGTTGTCGGATGCCTTGCTGAGTCTGTTCAAGTCCGACGGCTGCCAAGTCCTGTCTATCGCGACCTGCTTCCCGCTCAGCAACTTTCAGTCCCTGCCGGTCGGCAACCTGGGGGTTAGCGATGTGGCCAATACGGCGGCTATCGAAGGGGCGGCCAAGGGCTTCTTTATCTCCCTGCAGACCCAGGATGTCGCCTGGCGCGACATGGACAGCAATGCCTTCATGACGGCCCTCAAGGGCGCCTTTATGAACATGCCCAAATACCGCGATGCCAACGGCAACATGACCGCACCGATCAATATCGATTTCGATCAGGCCTTCAACGGCATTCCGCGGCAAGACACCTGCCTCGGCACAGCCACGGCTGGGTGCTAAGCATGTTCAG
>JBOICE010000399.1:0-19226 GCA_050739815.1 Pseudomonas sp.
GTGCGGTGCCAACCGCACCCTTGGCGCCAGTGATGGTGCGGTTCGCTGCGCTCACCGGCACCCTACGGTTTCCGCTTTCAGGCTTTCTTCAACATCGCCCGGATATCCGCCAGGGCGCTGTTGCCGCGGACGGCCTTGACCTCCACCGGCGTGTCGTCCAGGCCTTCCCATTGCAGATCGTCCGGCGGCAGCTCGTCGAGGAAGCGGCTCGGCGAGCAGTCGATGATCTCGCCATATTGCTTGCGCTTGGCGGCGAAGGTGAAGGCCAGGGTCTGCCGCGCGCGGGTGATGCCGACGTAGGCCAGGCGGCGCTCTTCCTCGATGGTGTCGGCTTCGATGCTGGAGCGGTGCGGGAGGATTTCCTCTTCCATGCCGATGATGAACACGTAGGGAAACTCCAGGCCTTTGGAGGCATGCAGGGTCATCATCTGCACGCCCTCGGCGCCGTCTTCCTCTTCCTGTTGGCGTTCCAGCATGTCGCGCAGCACCAGCTTGCCGATGGCCTCCTCGATGGTCATGTCGCCGTCTTCGTCGCGTTCCAGGGTGTTTTTCAGCGCCTCGATGAGGAACCAGACATTGCCCATCCGGGCCTCGGCCACCTTGTCGCTGGAGGCGTTCTGCCGCAGCCAGTTCTCGTAGTCGATGTCCATCACCATGCTCCTCAGCGCGGCGATCGGATCGTTCTGCGCGCACTGCTGGCGCACGCCGTCCATCCAGCGCTTGAAACGCTGCAGGCGTTCGGTGAAACGGCTGTCGAGGTGCTCGCCGAGGCCCAGCTCATCGGCGGCGTGGTACATCGAAGTCTTGCGTTCGGTGGCGTAGTTACCGAGCTTTTCCAGGGTGGTCGAGCCGATTTCACGGCGCGGCACGTTGATCACCCGCAGGAAGGCGTTGTCGTCATCCGGGTTAACCAGCAGGCGGAAGTAGGCCATCAGGTCCTTGACTTCCTGGCGGCCGAAGAAGCTGGTGCCGCCAGACAAGCGATAGGGAATCTGATGGTGCTGCAACTTCAGCTCCATCAGCTTGGCCTGGTAGTTGCCGCGATAGAGGATCGCGAAATCGCTGTAGGGGCGGTCGGTGCGCAGGTGCAGGCTGAGGATTTCCATGGCCACCCGTTCGCACTCGGCGTCTTCGTTGCGGCAGCGGATCACGCGGATTTCGTCGCCATGGCCCATCTCGCTCCACAGCTGTTTCTCGAAGGCGTGCGGGTTGTTGGCGATCAGCACGTTGGCGCACTTGAGGATGCGGCTAGTCGAGCGGTAGTTCTGCTCGAGCATTACCACCTTCAGCGAGGGGTAGTCCTCCTTCAGCAGCATCAGGTTTTCCGGGCGCGCGCCCCGCCAGGCATAGATCGACTGGTCATCGTCGCCGACCACGGTGAACTGGTTGCGCTGGCCGACGAGCATCTTCACCAGCAAGTATTGGCTGGCGTTGGTGTCCTGATATTCGTCGACCAGCAGGTAGCGCACCTTGTTCTGCCACTTTTCGAGGATGTCGGCATGCTCCTCGAACAGCTTCACCGGCAGCAGGATCAGGTCGTCGAAATCCACCGCGTTGTAGGCCCGCAGGGTGCGTTGGTAATGCAGATAGACGATGGCGGCCGTCTGCTCCTTGGGGTTGCGGGCATTGTCCAGGGCTTGCGGCGGCAGGATCAGGTCGTTCTTCCAGGCGCCGATCATGTTCTTGATCTCGTCGACGCCATCGTCGCCGGCGTATTCCTTCTGCATGATGTCGGTCATCAAGGCTTTCACGTCGGTCTCGTCGAAAATCGAGAACCCGGGCTTGAAGCCCAGTCGCGCATGCTCCTTGCGGATGATGTTCAGACCCAGGTTGTGGAAGGTCGAAACCGTCAGGCCACGGCCTTCGGCGCCTTTGAGTAGCGTGCCGACCCGCTCCTTCATCTCGCGCGCGGCCTTATTTGTGAAGGTCATCGCAACGATGTGTTGGGCGCGGATGCCACACTGCTGCACCAGGTGGGCGATCTTGCGGGTGATTACGCTGGTCTTGCCTGAGCCGGCGCCAGCGAGCACCAAAAGTGGGCCGCCGACGTAGTTCACGGCTTCTTGCTGCCGGGGATTGAGTCGGGACATTGTCGAGTATCAAAGGGAATGGGCGCGCATTTTAGCAGGCCTGGCCGGTTATGCCGTAACCGTCTGGAGACTGTGACGCAGCGCCTACTGGCTGCCTGCCGGGCTTGGATATTAGTGTTAATCAAGTACGCTTGTACCGATTGCCGAGCTTGCCGGTGCTTGGACTTTCCCGCAGGATGCGTGAGCAAACTGCACAGGACGTGCGGAATAGACGCCTGCAATGGCGCAATCAGGCGGAATATAACCGCCGCTGTCTGGTTCTTGGGGAGGTTGCTTGTCCGCGCTTGTCGAACCCTTACGTATAGTCCTACTGGCCGAGGCGCCGGAATGGGCGGTGTTACTGCGTGAGCTTCTGGCTGAGTTGGGCGACCTGTCGCCGTTGATTACCGCGCCCTCCTGGGAGGCGGCCAGCGGCCTGTTCGATGAGCGTGGTCACGGTTTGTTATTGACCACCCCGGCCTTGTTGCCGGCCCCCGGTCGTTGTTCGCTGCCGACCGTGCTGCTGCTGGAACAGGAGCCGGCCGAGCCGCCGGTTGGGGTCAGCGATTGGCTGGTGCGCGACTGCTTGAGCGTCGATGTGCTGCGCCGCTGCCTGCGTTATGTGCGTGAGCAGGGCAATCTGAAAGATACCTTGCAGCGTTTGGCTGAGCAGGATCCGCTGACCGGCATCGCCAACCGGCAAGGCTTTCAGACCCTGCTGGCGGCACGTCTGGCCGAGTTCCAGGGGCGTGGTCTGGCCCTCGGTCATCTCGATCTGGACAACTTTCGCCATGCCAACGATGCCCTCGGCCATCAAGCCGGCGACCGTTTGATTCTGCAGGTGGTCGCGCGGCTGAAAACGCAGCTGGCAGCCGGTGATCAGCTGGCGCGCTTGGGCAGCGACGAGTTCGCCCTGCTGCTGGATATCCGCCGTGAGCCGGCGCGTGCCGAGCGAATTGCCGAGCGCATCACCGAGGCGCTGTCAGAGCCCTATTGGGTGGATGGCGAGAGTCTGCTGATCGGCTGCAGCCTGGGGCTGGCCCATGCCCGAGCCGGGGCGGGTGCCGATCCGTTGATGTGGCATGCGCATATCGCCATGCAGCAGGCCAAGAGTGCCCAGGGCTGCACCTTCCATGTCTATGACGAGCGGATCAACCGCAATGCCCGCAGCCTCGCCGACCTGGAGGCCGAACTGCGTCGAGCCCTGCGTCGGGATGAGCTGGAGCTGCACTACCAGCCGCGGTTGTGCCTGCAGAGCGGACGGATTCTCGGTCTGGAAGCGCTGGTGCGCTGGCGGCACGGCGAGCGTGGCCTGCTGGCACCGAATGAGTTCGTGCCGCTGGCCGAAGAGAGCGGGCTGATCGTACCGCTCGGCTATTGGGTGATTTCCCGTGCGCTACGCGACATGCAGTGGCTGCGTGGGCGAGGCCTGCCAGCGCTACACATGGCGATCAATTTATCGTTCCGCCAGTTTCAGGACAGCCAGTTGCTTCCGACCTTGAGTCGACTGATCAGCGAGCGCGGAGTCGACGCTCGGTGGCTCGAATTCGAGCTGACCGAGACCGCCGTGATGCGCCGCAGTGACCAGGTGCAACTGACCATGCAGGCGCTCGGGCGGCTTGGCGTGCGTTTCTCACTGGACGATTTCGGCACGGGTTTTTCATCCTTCGTGCACCTCAACAGCTTGCCGATCACCCTGCTGAAGATCGACAAAAGCTTCGTCGGGGGCATGGATGAGCGTCCGGAGAACCGTCAATTGGTGCGGGCGATGATCAATCTGGCGCATAACCTCGAACTGGAGGTGGTGGCCGAAGGGGTGGAAAACGCCGAGCAACTGGCCTTGTTGCGCCAGTTCGGCTGCGATCAGGTTCAGGGCTATCTGATCAGCAAACCCTTACCCTTGGCCGAATTGGCGCGTTTCCTGGTGTTTGGTAGCCGTCAGGCGCTGCTGGCAGGTTCAGGTTCGCCGAACTCATAAGCCGCCTAGCGCTGTATTTTGCTCGGAACCCGGTTCAGGATTTCGCTTCGCTCTATCCAGCCGAGCTCAGGCCCGGCTGGGTCTGTGCGGGCGCCCGGCGCAGCAGGCGGGCGGTTTTCCATTCGAAGCCCAAGGTCAGCCCCAGCGCCGCACAAGCCAAGCCCAGTGCGAGTCCCCACCAGACCCCCGTGGCGCCCCAGCCGAGCTGGAAGGTCAGCCACCAGGCTGCTGGCGCGCCAACCAGCCAGTAGCAGAACAGGCCAACCAGGAAGGTGGTCTTGGCCTCTTTCAAGCCGCGGATCGCGCCCATGGCGATGGTCTGGATGCCGTCGAACAGCTCAAACCAGGCCGCGATAGCCAATAGGCTGACGGCCAGCGTGATCACCTCGGCATAAGCTGGGTCGCTGTGCTCGAGAAACAGTCCAACCACCCAGCCAGGCGCCAGCCAGAACAGCAGGGCGAAGCCGAGCATGCAGCCGGCCCCCACGGCGATACCGAGGCGCCCCGCGCGGCGCGCATCGGCGAGGCGTCCGGCACCGAAATGTTGGCCGATCCGGAAGGTCACGGCGTAGGAAAGGCCCACCGGCACCATGAACGCCACGTACACCGACTGCAGGGCTATTTGGTGGGCCGCCAGCTGCGTGCTGCCCAATGCGCCCATGCACAGCGCCGCGAAGGCGAACAGGCCGGCTTCCACTGCGTAAGTCCCGCCAATCGGCAGGCCCAGGCGCAGCAGTTCGCCCAACGCCGCCCGCGACGGGCGCAGCAGGCCACGCAATAGCGGGTAGGCGGCATACGCTGGATTGCGGATCACATGCAGTGCGAGCAACAGCGCCATGGCATTCATTACCAGCGCGGTAACCAGGCCAATGCCGGCCAGACCCAGGCGCGGCAGGCCAAACAGGCCGTGGATCAGCCCATAGTTGAGGATGAAGTTGGCCAGTGCCCCGCCGATGCTGATCGCCATCACCGGGCCGGCGCGACCGATGGCGCTGGTGAAGCCGCGCAGCGCCATGAAGCTCATGTAACCGGGGAGGGCGAGCACCAGCGTGGAGAGAAAGCGCGTGGCCGCGACCACGCTGTCCGGCGCCTGGCCAAACTGCAGCAGCACTGGGCCGAGGTTCCACAGCAGCAGGCCGGCGCCGAGTGCCAACCCCCAACCGAGCCAAAGGCCGCTCTGGGTCAGGCGCGCGGCTCCGGCGGAATCCCCGGCGCCATGGCGGATGGCGACCAGATTGCCGACCGCGGCGATCACGCCGACGCAGAAGATCGAAACGAAGGAATAACTCGCGGCGCCCAAACCGCCGCCGGCCAGCGCTTCGGGGCCGAGCAGGCCCATCATCAGGGTGTCGGTGAAGACCATCAACACATGCGCCAGTTGCGCCGCAATCAATGGTCCGGCGAGGCGCATGATGGCCCAGAGTTCGTCACGGGTAGTCTGCGACATGATGAGTCAGGCTCAATAGGGTGACTTGCCGGGCTTTCCTGCGCCGACGGAGAATGTCGCTATTCTCTGGAGTCTCTAGGCCAGGCACAAAGGGATAAAAACGATGCTAAGCATGATTAAAACTCATAGGTAAGTGGCGATGTCTCAGCGTCTTCCCGGGCTTTATGCCCTGCGTGCCTTCGAAGCTGCCGCCCGGCACGCCTCCTTCACCCGCGCGGCGGAAGAGTTGGCCATCACCCAGAGTGCGGTGAGCCGGCATATCCGTACCCTTGAGGAGCACTTCGCCTGCCGGCTGTTTCAGCGCCAGGGCCGTAACCTGCAATTGACCGAGGCGGCGCGGCTGCTGCTGCCGGGCGTGCGTGAAGGTTTTGCCGCCTTGGAGCGAGCCTGTAACACCCTGAGTGCTGAAGATGACACGCTGCGGTTGAAGGCGCCCTCGACCCTGACCATGCGCTGGTTACTGGCGCGGCTCAGCCGCTTCCGGCATTTGCAGGCGGGCAATGAAGTGCAGCTGACCAGCGCCTGGATGGACGTGGACAAGGTGGACTTTGCCAATGAACCCTTTGACTGCGCGGTGCTGCTCGGCGACGGACACTTCACGGCGGAGTGGGAAAGCGTGCTGCTGTTTCGCGAATGGCTGATCCCGGTTGGGCCGCCGACTTTGATCAAGGAAGGCCCGTGGGATGCCGCGCGCCTGGCCAGTGAGGAATTGCTGCACCCAACCCCGGATCGCCGCGATTGGCGGCAATGGCTGGAGCGGATGGGTTTGAGTGCGCAGGTGTCGCTCAAGGGCGGGCAAGTGTTCGACACCCTGGAGTTGGGTATGGTCGCTGCCGCACGGGGCTACGGGGTGTCCATCGGCGATCTGGTCATGGTTGCCGAGGATGTCGAGCAAGGGCGTCTGGCACTGCCGTGGCCGAGTGCGGTGGCCAGCGGTTGCAGCTATTACCTGGTCTGGCCCAAGGCCCGGCGCGGTCAGGAGCGCTTGCGTCGGCTCAGCGAGTTCTTGCAGGCGGAGGTGCAGGCCATGGTGTTACCCGATGTGCAGCGGTTGGAGTAAGTTCGCCGAGGCTTATGACGCCAGCCGCGTCGCTTCAGGACAAATTTGTGCGGTACTGCAGGGCTTCGGCCAGCTGAGCGCGGCCGATAGCGCCGAGCTGCTCCAGGTCGGCGAGGGTGCGCGCGACCTTGAGTACTCGATGCGCCGAGCGCAGAGACAGACCGAGGCGTTCGCAGGCGCTTTCCAGCCAGGACTGGTCGCTGCTTGCTAGCGCGCAATGCTGGCGTAGGCCGGGTAAATCGAGGAACGCATTGGCGCAGCCTTGGCGTTGCAGTTGCCGCTCGCGAGCCTTGGCAACCAGGCTCGCGGCAGTCGCGCTGTCGTCGCCTGGCGCGCTCGACACATGCAGCGCGGTGGTTTCCCGTGCTACGGTCAGGTGTAGATCGATGCGGTCGAGCAGCGGCCCGGAGAGCTTGGCGCGGTAGCGCTGGATCTGCTCGGAACTGCAGCGACAGCGGCCGCTTGGGTCACCCAGATAGCCGCACGGACAGGGATTCATCGCCGCGACCAGTTGAAAACGTGCGGGGAAGCGCACCTTGTCCCGTGCCCGGGCAATGACGATCTGGCCGCTTTCCAACGGTTCTCTCAACACCTCCAGGACCTTGCGATCGAATTCCGGGAGCTCATCGAGAAAGAGCACCCCTTGATGCGCCAGGGTGATTTCTCCGGGCTGCGGCCGGCTGCCGCCGCCTACCAGTGCTGGCCCCGAGGCGCTGTGGTGCGGGTTACGGAACGGTCGCTGTGGCCAGGCGTTCAACGGCGTATGGCTGACCACTGACTGGATGGCGGCGACTTCGAGGGCTTCCTGTTCGTTCAATGGCGGTAGCAGCCCAGGCAAGCGGCTGGCCAGCAGGGTTTTGCCGGTGCCGGGTGGCCCGCTGAACAGCAGGTTGTGCGAGCCGGCGGCGGCCACCAGCAGGGCGCGCTTGGCCGCGACCTGGCCCTGGACTTCGGCGAGGTCGGGGTAGGGCGCGGTTTGCCGCAGTAGGCCCTGAGCCTGGTAGGGCGCAATCGGTGTCTGACCGTTGAAGTGCGCCGCCAGCTCCAACAGGTGGTCGGCGGCGATCACCAGCAGGCCCGAAGCCAGGCAGGCCTCCTCGGCATTGGCGCGCGGCACCACCAAGGCGCGCCCCGCTGCGCGGGCGGCGAGCGCGGCAGGCAGGACGCCCTGCACCGGTCGCAGGGCGCCGGATAGCGCCAATTCGCCCAGGCATTCGACTTCGAGCAGCGCGGCGCCGGGCAGTTGGCCGCTGGCGGCGAGGATGCCGAGCGCGATGGCCAGATCGAAGCGGCCGCCATCCTTGGGTAGGTCGGCGGGCGCCAGGTTCAAGGTGATGCGCCGCGGCGGGAAATCGAAGCCGGAGTTGAGGATGGCGCTGCGCACCCGGTCCTTGCTTTCCTTGACCGCAGTTTCCGGCAGGCCGACCAGCGCCAGCGACGGCAAGCCGTTGGCCAGATGAGCTTCGACGGTAACTGCTGGGGCTTCGACGCCGACTTGCGCGCGACTATGGACGACGGCCAGAGACATGGATCACTCCTTGATCACATGCCGCTCACGCTGAGTGAGTTACTCGGTGGGCGGCGACAGTTTGGCTTCCAGTTCGGTGACTTTGGCTTCCAGGGCCTCCAGGCGTGCACGGGTGCGTGCCAATACGGCCATCTGGCTGTCGAACTCTTCCCGGCTGACCAGGTCGAGCTTGCTGAAGCCGCTCTGCAGCAGGGCTTTGAACTGAGTTTCAAACTCGCTGCGTGGTAATGGACTATCGCCGTTGAACAGGCGGGAGGCGTGAGCGCTAAGGGCATCGAGCAAGGCTTTGGGCGGCAGCATGGCAGAGTTCCAAACAAGACGGCCGGCAGTGTAACACGCAGCATTGGGCCTGAATGGCGGCGGAATTTTGCACGGTTATCGAGCGCTGGCGGGGAGCGCGGTGCACTGTTGTTGTGCGTGACTCGCTCGCGCGATCCGGTCACAGCGCGGCTTTCAGATGGTAAATGCCTGAAATCTATGCGTTTCACTGAGCTGGCAAGCTTTCTGCTTAGTAGCCTGCGACGCATGCACCGATGCAGTTCGGGTGCCCAAGGCGAAGCAGGGGAGTTGTTTCGCCAAGAGCGATTGGTTGTTGTCGGAGTGGCCACAGCGAGGGCCCCCGGAGCGTTACAAAGCCAGACACTGCGCTTAGACTTGAGCCGGGTTCGTTTTTCCTGGGGCAAGTCCACCAATACGGGAGAGAGTTTCATGAAGTTAGTCACTGCCATCATCAAACCGTTCAAGCTGGACGATGTGCGCGAGTCGCTGTCGGAAATCGGCGTGCAGGGCATCACCGTTACTGAAGTCAAAGGCTTCGGGCGGCAGAAAGGTCACACCGAGTTGTATCGCGGTGCCGAATATGTGGTCGACTTCCTACCCAAGGTGAAGATCGACGTGGCCATTGCCGACGATCAGCTGGATCGCGTCATCGAAGCCATCACCAAGGCCGCCAACACCGGCAAGATCGGTGACGGCAAGATCTTCGTGGTCAATCTGGAACAGGCCATTCGCATCCGTACCGGCGAAACCGGCACCGACGCAATCTAAGCCGCCGAACCCAACGCCCCAGGAGAAAACAATATGACTCTGCGTAAGCTCGCAGGGCTAGGAGCCCTGTTGTCCCTCGTTACCCCCGGCTTGGCCGTGGCTGCTGACGAGGTTGTATTGAATAGCGGCGATACCGCGTGGATGCTCGTCGCCACCGCGCTCGTCCTGTTTATGACCATCCCCGGCCTGGCGCTGTTCTACGGCGGCATGGTTCGTTCGAAGAACGTCCTCTCGGTGATGATGCAGTGTTTCGCCATCACCGGCCTGATCAGCATTCTGTGGGTGATCTACGGCTACAGCATCGCGTTCGACACCACCGGTATGGAACAGGGAGTGGTCAACTTCAACTCCATTGTCGGCGGCCTTTCCAAAGCCTTCCTTGCCGGTGTCACGCCAGCCAGCCTGACCTATGCCATCCCGGAAAGCGTGTTCATCACCTTCCAGATGACCTTCGCCATCATTACTCCGGCGCTGATCGTCGGTGCCTTCGCCGAGCGCATGAAGTTCTCCGCCATGCTGATCTTCATGACGGTCTGGTTCACCTTGGTCTACGCGCCGATCGCCCACATGGTCTGGAGCGGTAACGGCGGCCTGCTGTGGGACTGGGGCGTGCTGGACTTCGCGGGCGGCACCGTGGTGCATATCAACGCCGGTATCGCTGGCCTGGTTGCCTGCATAGTGCTGGGCAAGCGCAAGGGCTACCCGACTACCGCCATGGCGCCGCACAACCTTGGCTACACCCTTCTCGGTGCAGCGATGCTGTGGGTCGGCTGGTTCGGCTTCAACGCCGGCTCCGCCGTAGCCGCCAACGGCACCGCCGGCATGGCCATGCTGGTCACCCAGATCGCCACCGCTGCTGCTGCCCTGGGCTGGATGTTCGCCGAGTGGATCACCCACGGTAAGCCGAGCGTGCTGGGTATCGCCTCCGGTGCCGTCGCCGGCCTGGTCGCGATCACCCCGGCCGCCGGCACCGCCGGCCCGATGGGTGCCCTGGTGATCGGTCTGGCCGCTGGCGTGATCTGCTTCTTCTGCGCCACCAGCCTCAAGCGCAAGCTCGGCTATGACGACTCCCTGGATGCCTTTGGCGTACACGGTATTGGTGGCATCGTCGGCGCTCTACTGACCGGCGTGTTCGCGGCACCGGCTCTGGGTGGTTTCGGCACGGTAGAAGACATCGCGGCGCAAGTCTGGATCCAGTTCAAAGGTGTTGGCTTCACTGTGGTCTACACCGCCATCGTCACCTTCGTAATCCTCAAGGTGATCGACCTGGTGATGGGCCTGCGCATAAGCGAAGAGGAGGAGACCGTCGGTCTCGACCTGGCTCAACACAACGAGCGCGGCTATAACCTGTAAAGGTTCGGTGCTACAAAAAATGCCCGGCACTGCCGGGCATTTTGCTTTTGGCGGCAAGCCCGAGGGCAGTTTCCACCTCGATCCGTGGTTGCTGCATGATGGGACTCCAGCAATAAAACAAAAGCCTCTAACAAGCACTCTTTGCTTTTTCTCCTAGCGCGCTAGAATGCGCGCCGAAACAGCGGAGATCCGTAGGTGGCAGCAACGTGTGATCACCTTGCAGTCACGGCCGCGCGGCTTTCATCTGGTGGCTGACGAAGTGCAGGCGGTGTTGCCGGAACTGCGCGCTTGTCGGAGAGGTCTGTTGCACCTCTGGTGGCAGCACACCTCGGCCTCGTTGACCGTCAACGAGAATGCCGACCCGGCGGTGCGCCGCGACTTCGAGCGGTTCTTCAACCGCCCGGTGCCGCAAGGTGCGAGCGGCTATGAGCACGATGATGAAGGCCCGGATGATCTGCCGGCGCATTTCAAGGCCAGTTTGCTCGGCTGTCAGCTGAGCCTGCTGGTGGCAGATGGGCGCCTGGCGCTGGGCTGTTGGCAAGGGATCTATCTCGGCGAGCATCGCGATCATGCGGGTTCGCGCCGAGTGCTCGCCACATTACAGGGCGAGACTCTTTGAATTTTTTCCGGCAACGTTCGAAAGCGGACGCAGCTGGGCTATAACTAACCTGCTTTTCGCAAGTCATGAGGTTAAACATGAGCGACGAAGATCTGGAACAAGACGAGCTGGAAGGTGGCGCCGAAGATGAAGGCGAGGAACTGGCCGCCGCCGATGACGGTGCCGATGATGACGGCGATAGCGATGGCGAGCCGCCGGTAAAGTCGGGCAAGAAAGCCAAGGCGGCCGTTGACATTGAAGAGCTGCCGAGTATCGAGGCCAAGCAGAAGGAGCGTGACGCTCTAGAACGTGCCATGCAGGAGTTTCTCTCGCGCGGCGGCAAGGTGCAGGAAGTCGAGCCGAACGTGGTGGCCGACCCGCCGAAGAAGCCGGACAGCAAGTACGGTAGCCGGCCTATTTAAGCGCCCGGATGCCGACGAACAGCCCGCCGATTTGGCGGGCTTTTTCTTTTCGGAATACGCGAGGATTGGCCAGAGCGAAGCGAAAACTGGTGGTGATCCGGACAGGGCGCGTTGCGCAAAGCGCTTCTACCCAGACTATGTCTTGGACCAGCCATGCAGCAGTGCCGGCAACTCCGCCAGATTGCGTATCTCGGCATCCGGGCTGCCCTCGCCGGCCCAGCCCTTGCCGCTGGGGTTGAACCAGATCGCCCGCATACCGGCCATGCGCGCCCCTTGGATATCGTCCCGTGGATGATCGCCGATATGCACGGCCTGTTCGGCCGCTACACCGCCACGTTTCAGCGCCTCGCGGAAGGGCTGGGGATCGGGTTTACCGATGCCTAGTTCTTCGGCACACAGGGCGAACTGGAAGTAGTCGGCCAGGCCAAGGCGGCGCACATCGGCGTTGCCGTTGGTGAGCACGCCGAGGATGTAGCGGTTGGTGAGTATCTCCAGGGTGGTATGCACCTCGGGGAACAGCTCGACCTTATGGCGGGCGCTGAGGAAGATCTGAAAGCCCTCTTCAGCCAGGGCCAGCGCGTCGGCGTGTCCATAACCGGCATCTTCCAGGGCATGGAAGAGGATGCGCCGCCGCAACTCGCTCAGGCGGTGGGCCAGCTCTGGCTCGACTCCCAGCAGGCGGCTGCGGATCGCCCACAGGTGCTCGATCGGCACCGGGCCCAGGAGCGGTGCATTCAGCCCCAGCCAGTCGCGCAATGCAGTTTCGGCGCCGTGCATCACCGGGGCGACATCCCAGAGCGTGTCGTCGAGGTCGAAGGTGATCAGTCGAATGTTCATGGGTCGGTGCTTTTCCGTTTGGCCCGTGGGTGTGCGCCATCATAAACCGTGGCCAGATGCTGGAAGTCCAGATGGGTATAAATCTGCGTGGTGGCGATATCGGCATGCCCAAGCAGCTCCTGCACCGCACGCAGGTCCTGCGAGGACTCGAGCATATGGCTGGCGAATGAGTGCCTCAGCATGTGCGGATGCAGATGCTGGCCCAGCTCGCGGACCCCGGCTTGGCGCACCCGTAGTTGAATCGCTCGCGGGCCTAAGCGGCGGCCCTGTTGGCTGATGAAGACCGCGCCATCCACCGGCTTGGCCAGGGCGCGCAACGGCAGCCAGTTCTCAAGCGCCTGGCGGGCCATGCGGCCGACCGGCAGTACGCGCACCTTGCCGCCTTTACCGAGCACTTGCACCAGGCCATCGGCCAGGTCGAGTTGCTGCAAGTCCAAGCCCGTCAGTTCGGACAGGCGCAACCCAGAGGAATAAAACAGTTCGAGGATGGCCTGGTCGCGCCTGGCGATAAAGTCATCCTCCACTGCGCCATCGAGCAACTGCAGGGCGCGGTCGGCATCCAGCGTGCGCGGCAAGCGGCGCTCACGCTTAGGTGGGGACACGCCGCTGGCGGGATCATGCTCGCAAACACCTTGGCCAGCGAGAAACTGATAGAACCCACGGGTTGCCGAAAGTAGCCGCGCCAGGCTGCGGCCCGACAGGCCTTGTTGATGCAGGCGAGAGATGAAGCTACGCAGGCTGCGCACATCGAGCTTGGCCCATGCGGTGATGGCCTGCTGGTCGCAGAGCTCAAGCAGCTTCAGCAAGTCGCGGCGATAGGCCGAGAGGGTATTCGGCGACATCTGCCGCTCGCTGCGCAGGTGTTCCAGATAGGCGTCTAGAGCGGCTTGCATGAGTGCTCCTGCGAATGGCCGGCGCTACTGGGCGCCGGCGGTGCGGTCTAATCCACCTGCGTTGCGTCCGGCGGCGCTTCAGCGTACCGAGCGTAGCGGTGTGGCGAAGCGCGGCAAGACGCGGGCAAGGACTTCGGCGATGTAGCCGAGAAACAGCGTGCCGAGGGAGCTTTTGTAATGCTGCGGATCGGGGCTGCCAATCGCCAGGACGCCATGCAGCCCTTGATGGGTCAGGGCGACCACGGCGGCGGAGCCGACGTTCTCGCGCTCTTCTTCACCGAACAGGAAGGCCAGTTCATGGCTGCGTAGCACGCCACAGATGGTCTTGCCGCCGACCAACATCCCGCCGATGGCTTGATGGGCTTCGGCACTGCTGACCCAGCGTCCGACTGGCAGCGGTGTTTCATTGAACAGAATCAGGCTGACAAAAGGTACCTGGAACTCATGACGCAGGCTGTCTTCGACCGCGCTGACCACTTCTTCCAGGCTCACCGCGTCGAGCAAGTCGAGCACCAGGCGGCGGGTCTTGTCGAACAGCCTGTCGTTGTCGCGCGCCACGTCCATCAGCTGCGACAGGCGATGGCGCATCTCGATGTTGCGTTCGCGCAGCAGCTTGACCTGACGCTCGACCAGCGAGACGGCCTCGCCGCGTTGATGCGGGATGCGCAGCTCGGGAAGCAGCTCGTCGTGATCGACGAAAAACTCTGGATGGGCACGTAGATAAGCGGCGACCGCCTCGGAATCGAGGGGCTGCGGCGGGTCCTGGCGCTTGTCGGTCATAGACGAACCTGTCCTTCGTAAACCCGGACGGCGGGCCCGGTCATCATAACCGGCTGCCCTGGCCCTGCCCACTCAAGGGAGAGGCGACCGCCTGGCAGCTCGATCTGCAACGGCGAGTCCATCCAGCCCTGGCCGATGGCTGCGACTGCGGCGGCGCAAGCGCCGGTGCCGCAGGCTTGGGTCTCGCCCGCGCCACGCTCCCAGACCCGCAATTTGGCATGCTGGCGGTCGAGGACTTCGAGGAAGCCGACATTGACCCGCTGCGGAAAACGCGGATGGTGTTCGAGCTTCGGCCCCAGGCTATGCACCGGTGCACTGCTGACATCGTCCACACGCAACACCGCATGCGGGTTGCCCATGGACACGGCGGCCAGGTCGACACTTTGACCGTCGACTTCCACCTGGTAGCTCAAGGCTTCGCTGTCGGCCTGGAACGGGATCTGCGCCGGAGTCAGGCGCGGAGCGCCCATGTTGACGCTGATCTGCCCGTCCGAGCGCACATCCAGTTCGATGATCCCGGCCGAGGTTTCAACGCGGATTTGCCGCTTCATGGTCAGGCGCTTATCCAGCACGAAACGGGCAAAGCAGCGCGCGCCGTTACCGCACTGCTCCACTTCCGAACCGTCGGAGTTGAAGATGCGGTAGCGGAAATCCACGTCCGGGTTCGAGGGCGGTTCGACCAGCAATAACTGATCGAAACCGACACCGGTATGGCGGTCGCCCCATTGTTTGGCATGCTTGGGCTGGATGTGCGCGTGCTGGCTGACCAGGTCTAGGACCATGAAGTCGTTGCCGAGGCCGTGCATCTTGGTGAAACGCAGCAACATGACCCTATCCCTTAAGACGCTGGCGGCAGCAGGCTTTCGCCAGCGTAGAGTTCTTGCACGGTCTCGCGGCGCCGCACTTCGAAAGCCTGATCGCCATCCACCAACACCTCGGCGCAGCGGCCGCGGGTATTGTAGTTGGAGCTCATGGCGAAGCCGTAGGCACCGGCCGAGCACACGGCCAGCAGATCACCTTCGGCCAGGGCCAGCTCGCGCCCCTTGGCGAGGAAGTCGCCGGTCTCGCAGATCGGTCCGACTATGTCATAAAGGCGGCCTTGGCCGTCGCGGGGCTGCACGGCGAGCACATCCATCCAGGCCTGATACAGCGCCGGGCGGATCAAATCGTTCATCGCCGCATCGACGATGGCGAAGTCTTTGTGTTCGGTGTGTTTGAGGTATTCGACCTGGGTCAGCAGCACGCCGGCGTTGGCCACGATATAACGGCCCGGTTCGAACACCAGGGCCAGATCGCGCCCGGCGGTACGCGCCCGCACGGCCTGGATGTAGTCGCTGACCAGGGGCGGTGTTTCATCCTTGTAGCGCACGCCGACGCCGCCGCCGAGATCCAGATGGCGAATGCGGATGCCGCGCTCTGCCAGCCGGTCGATCAGCGCCAGCAGGCGATCCAGTGCATCGAGGAACGGCGGCAGGCTGGTGAGCTGCGAGCCGATATGGCAATCGACGCCGATCACCTGCAGATTCGCCAATTCGTTCGCGCGGGCGTACACGGCCTCGGCGTCGGCAATGGCGATGCCGAATTTGTTTTCTTTCAGGCCGGTGGAAATGTACGGGTGGGTGCCGGCGTCGACGTCCGGGTTGACCCGCAGCGACACCGGGGCCTGCACGCCCAGCTCGGCGGCGACGAGTTGCAGGCGCTCCAGCTCGTCGGTGGACTCGACATTGAAGCAGTGCACGCCGACTTCCAGGGCGCGGCGCATGTCGTCGCGGGTCTTGCCTACACCGGAGAAGACGATTTTGCCCGGCTCGCCACCGGCGGCCAGTACGCGCTCCAGCTCACCGCGAGAAACGATGTCAAAACCGGCGCCGAGACGTGCCAGGACATTCAGGACCGCGAGGTTGGAGTTGGCTTTTACCGCATAGCAGACCAGGTGCGCGACGCCGTCCAAGGCATCGGCATAGGCGTGGTACTGCGCGGTTATATGGGCCCGAGAGTAGACATAGGTTGGCGTGCCAAAGCGCTCGGCGATGGCGGACAGCGCCACACCCTCCGCGAACAGCTGATCTGCGCGGTAATTGAAGGCGTGCATACCGCCTCCTTAGTGGGTGTGTTCAGCAGCAGGTTTATCTTCGTCTGGCAGGTACAGTGGGCCTTTCTGGCCACAGCCGGCGAGCAGCGAAGAGACGGCGACGAGCGCGATAAGGGCAGTAAGTAGCCGCTTCATGGCGGATTCCTTGTAAAAGCAGTGATTGCGCCGGAGTATACCGGCCCCCCGACGCCTTGCCTATGCGCCAAGGTTCCCGTCCGGCGGGGCTTGCAGCCGGTGATTCGGGTGGTTGATGCCACTGTTCGATGTCATTGCCTGAACTCAGGGTGCAGCAGTGCAATGCCTTGCCGTAGCCTGCTACGACTCGTCAATGCGCCTTGCTCCCAAGCCAGGCATCTGGGCTGGAATGAGTGAATTAGCCGCACTGGCCGCTAGGATTACGGACTAAAGAGGAGCTTCGATGGAGAATCTCACACCGCTCACCGGCTCGGTTTCGGTCGCCTACTTGCAAGGCCTGCTGGATTACCTGGGTCGGCAGGGGGTTGAGCCCGATGAGTTGCTGACCCAGGTGCAACTGACGCCGGCGATTCTCGCCCAGCGTGACCAGCGCGTAGCCGCTACGGTTTATCTCGAGCTGCTTAGCCGGGGCATGGCACTGACCGGCGATCAGTACCTCGGTTTGCATTTAGGTGAAGCGGTACGTCCGGGCTATTACGGTGTGCTCGGCTATCTGCTCATGAGCTGTGCGACCTTGAGCGATGCCTTGCACCGCCAGGCCCGGTACGCCGCCTTGGTGGGTAGCCTGGGGCGCGTCGATCTGGCCGATGAACCACCGCGCCCAGGTTTTGAGCCGCAAGTGGCGCACAGCTGGCAGCCGCTGTTGCCGCAACAGCAACGCCAGCTGAGTGAGGAAACCTTGGCGGGTTGGACGACCTTTGGTCACTGGATAACCGGCCTGGATATGCCGCCGACCGAAGTCCGTTTCCAGCACCCGGCGCCCCCTGATACGTCGGAGCATCAGCGCATTTTTCGCTGTCCGGTGCTCTTTGCTCAGGCCGACAATGCGTTGGTCTTCCCCAGGCGGCTGCTCCAGGCGCCGCTTGGGCAAGCCGATGCGCAAGTGCGACAGATGCTCGATGGCTATGCCGACCGGCTGCTCAGCGAACTCAAGCAAGGCCAGCAGGTGCTCGACCGTGCGCGTTTCGAGTTGGCTCGTCAGCTAGCGGCGCAGGGGCCTGATTTAGAACAATTGGCGCAGGTTTTAGCGCTGAGTCCGCGCACCTTGCAGCGCCGCCTGCGCGAGGCCGGGTTATCATTCAGCCAGCTTGTCGATGAAACGCGCCAGCAGTTGGTGTTGAACTATCTGCGTGATCCGGCGTTGGAGCTGGCGGATATCGCCTTTTTTGTCGGTTTCAGCGAGCCCGGCTCGCTGGCCCGCGCGTTCCGTCGTTGGACCGGGCAAAGTCCCGCCGAATACCGTCGTCACTCGTGACCCCACATGCAGTGGCCGATACAGTAACCCGCACAGCGTGCGGGAGCTGCCAACCCTTTTCCTGAGGTACCGCGTAATGAGTTTGACCGAAGCCCGCTTCCACGATCTGGTGGATGCTGCCCAGCAGGCCGTGGAAGACATATTCGATGACAGCGGCCTGGACCTCGACCTGGAAAATTCAGCGGGCATCCTCACCGTTCGCTTCGAGAACGGCACCCAGCTGATCCTCAGTCGTCAGGCGCCGATTCGTCAGCTCTGGGTGGCGGCGCGCTCGGGAGGCTTCCACTTCGATTACGACCAGGACAGCGACCGCTGGATCTGTGATACCAGCGATGAACTGCTGGGTGAAATGTTGGCCCGTATTGCCTTGGAGCAGGCTGGCGAGGCGCTTGAGTTTGAAGAGCTCTGACGCCGACTCGGCAACGCCGTCGGTGAGCGCTCCGGCGCCGGCAGGGGAGGAAGTGGTGAGTTCGCCCTGCCGCCGCGTGTGCTGTCTGGATGATCAGGATATCTGCATCGGTTGCGGCCGCTCGCTCGCGGAAATTCTCGAATGGAGGGCGGCCGACAACAGCCGTCGGCGGGAAATCTGCCGGGTCGCCAAGACCCGTGTGCGTCCCTCGTCGCTGAGTGGGCGCTGATCACAACCGGCCTTGTTTATTTGTTTGGCTGTGATACGGTCGATCTACACCTCGCCCATCTGAGGTGCGTCAAAACCCCGTCTACGGTCGGGGTTTTGCTTTTTCTGCGTCCGTTGTCAGGAGCGTCGCATTCATCATGACCACACCGTCGATCACCATCACCCGTCTGGATTTGCAACGTCTGGAGCGTTTGCTCGAGAGCCTGGAAGATTTCGGCCCCGGCGCTAAGGCCCTGGAAGATGAGTTGGCGCGCGCCCAGGTGGTCGGCCACGACGAGGTGCCAGCGGGTGTGGTGACGATGAACTCGCGCGTGTTCTGCCGCGACGAAGGCAACGGCAAGGAATACCACCTGACCCTGGTTTACCCGCAGGACGCTGGCGCCGAGGGTACGGTGTCGATCCTCGCGCCCGTCGGTAGCGCGCTGCTCGGCCTGACGGTTGGCCAGCATATCGATTGGCCGACGCCCGCGGGCAAGCTGATCCAGCTGACGTTGCTGGCGGTCGAATATCAGCCGGAAGCCGCCGGCGAATACAGCCGCTGAGGGTGCATCGCCCAGGCCTGCGCCCAAGCAGCCTTCAAGCCCTCTGCAAGGCGCTATTCAGCGCGGCTTCCAGTTTGGTTTTGTAACGCAGGTAGTGAATGGTCTGCGTCTGCCCTTCGCCGAGGATGCGGGAGAGGTCCAGGTCGGTGATGTAGCAGGGGTAGCGCTCGGGCTCACTGCGCTGGGCAAGGATATGTCGGGCCACGACACCGAACAGCTCGGCGCCATACTCCAGTTCGGAAAACTCCCGGTGGTTGCAATACAGCGTGACGTGGACGCGCTGCTGGTCCGCCGGTTCGACTATCGCCTGCACATCGTAGAATGGGTGGCTTACCGCCGCTTGTGGGGAGGGGCGCCGCTCCAGGTACTGCGCGCGGTGCGATGCCTGTGGCAGCACCTCGTAGTAGATAATTTCCAGTGCCGCCGATGGCGAGGGATCAGCCAGCGGCAGTTGGGCGTTGCGCCGGTACAGCACGGACTGCAGGAAGCGTTG
>JBOICE010000400.1:0-4150 GCA_050739815.1 Pseudomonas sp.
TGGGGCCAGCTCGACTACCTGCTCATCGATGCGCCGCCCGGAACCGACAAACTGGAGCGGCTGCTGCAATTGTTGCCCTCCGATGCGCTGCACCTGCTGGTTACGACGCCATCGCAGATCGCTCGCAACGTGGTGGCTCGCTCGGTGACACTGCTGCAGCGGCATCTTGCGCGGGCCGGACTGGTGCTCAACATGGCCAGCCAGGTGTGCGAGCAATGTGGCCACGAGCAGCCGCTGTTCGGCGCCACGATCGGGCGCGAATACGCTCGGGAAACGGGACTCGAGCTCTGGGCCAGCATTCCCTTCGATCCGCGCCTGGCGGCGGCTACCGATGCCGGGCTGCCCTTCCAGCAGGTCGCGCCTGATGCTCCGGCCGCCCGCGCCCTGGCCGCACTCGCCGCCCGTGTCGAGGTTGCTTGAAGTTTCTCTGTCTTTCCTGCGATGCCGTAATGGAATTTGCCGAACGCCAGCTCCCTGGTGACGGCACCCTCATCGCCGTTTTCCGCTGCCCGGCCTGCGCGCGCGAGATGGCGCTGCTGACCAACCCCATGGAAACACAGCTGGTCAGCGGCCTGGGCATCAAGGTGGGCGGGCGCACCGTTCCTGAACAACCGCTGGAGTTGACTACTTCGGCGCTGGCCGAGGGGCGGCCTGAAGCGTTCGCCGAAGAGGCGGCGCCGGGTCGCGTCGCCTGGTCGCTGGACGCAACCGAGCGGCTGCAAAACGTGCCCTCCTTCGTGCGCGGCATGGTCAAACGCATTTACAGCGACTATGCGCGCGAACGAGGCATCGCGGAGATCACCCCGGTCGTGATGGACCGGGCGCGCAGTGAGCTGGGGCTCGAGGGCATGTGAGCGAAGCTCGCGGCCAAAAATTCCGTCAGGCCGCTTTTGGCTACCTCCTGGTTGGCCTGCTTTACGAGTCCAGTGTCTGGGTCATCTGGCGGAACGGGTTGCTGCCCGGCACGCGCGGCCCGGTTTTCCTGTGGTTGCTGCTGGGCGCCGGCATCGTGGCCCTGGTTGTCCGGCTGCTCTGGCAGAAACGAAATCCCTGGATCCCGCGCGTAATTTTTGGCCTGCACTCACTGCGCCTGCCCACCCTGATCGGCGGCGCGTTTTTTCCCGCCGGCGACGCGCGCATTCCGCCCGCGTTCTACGGCGCTGCCCTCGTCGTTGTGCTCGTGAATCTCTGGCTGCTGGCTCGTGCTGGATGGGACCTGTAGACAGCCCGCGCGCCGCGACATTGGAAGTACCACTGACGGCCCACGCGCTCGAGTGCCGGTATGGCGCTCGCACCGTGCTCTCCCACATCGAGCTGGCAGTTGCCCGGGGCGAAATCGTTGGCCTGGTCGGGCCCAATGGCGCAGGCAAGTCAACGCTGCTGCGCGTGCTCGCGGGCGTGGCCTCAACGTTCGGCGGGACGGTCAACTGGTTTGGCCAGCCGGCGCTGCGACCAACGTTGCGCCGGCGTATTGGTTTCCTGCCCGATGAAGCCGCGCTTTTCGATGAGCTGACCGGCCTGGAAAACCTGCTGCTCTTCGCGGGCATCCGGCACCCGGGCGCTGCGAGTCCGCAATACTGCGCATTACTGGCGGGCTCGCTCGGCCTCTCGGAGCCCGAACTGCACCAGCGGGCGGGCACCTACTCGTTTGGCATGCGGCGCAAGCTGGCGCTCGCGCAAACGTTTATCGGTCAGCCACAGCTACTCCTGCTGGACGAGCCCACGCTCGGGCTGGATCCACTTGCACGCGATCTGCTTGCCGCCGAGCTGCGCATCCGCAGTGAATTCGCCGCCATCGTGCTGGCCAGCAACGACCTGAAGTTCGTTCAGGATCACTGTCACCGCGTCATCTTCCTGGCGGATGCTCGCATCTTGTTGCAGGGTCGGCCGGCCGATCTGCTCGAGCCCTTCGCTGCCCGATGCGAATTCCTGATCACCACGCGCAGCACGTACCGGCCTATCCAGCTGCCCGAACTCACGGCCACGCCCGCAGGCAATGCCTGCACAGCCTTCCGGTCCGAGCGCGGTTCGGCGCTGCTGCCCGCCTTGATCGACGCGCTGCTCCAGGGTGGCAACGAGATCGAAGCCATCGAAGTGCGGCGCCCCGACCTGAGCGACGTCCTGCGCGCGCAGACCGGCAGTGACTGGAGGACTTCGTGGCCGCAACATTGACGTACGCCCGCGCGGAAGTCCTGGTCGCCCTGCGCCGCAGGCGTATTTTCGCACTCAACCTGCTGGTGACCGGCGGACTCACCGCCACGCTGGTCTTTTCGGCTGCACCGCCCGTCCATGCCACAGTCGTACTCACCGTCCTCTTTGCCTTTTTCGGCACATTCGGCAGCGCCATTCCCCTCGTGCGCGACCGGGAGACCGGCCGCCTGACTCGTTTGCTCCATGCCGGCGCTTCACCGGGCTCCTTGTTGCTGCAGCGTGTTGCCGTATCCACAGCCCTCGATTTCGCGCAGCTGCTGCCCGCCGCCTTCATCCTGCTGGCCGCGCACGAACCGCGCGCAGCGCCTGCTCTGCTGTTGGGCCTGCTGGCTGCACTCGCCTTCAGCAACGCGATCGGCACCTGGATCGGCGTGTTCACCCGTTCCATCGGCGAGGCCGCGTTACTGTCGAGTGTTGGTGCAATGATTCTCCTGCACGCCGCCGGCGTTTTTCGAACGCCCGTTCCGAATTCCTGGGGCGAAACGTTTGAGGCGCTTTCGCCGTTCGCATTCCTGCACGACGCCGTACGCGCCGCGTTCGGCCTGCCGGCTGCACTGTCATCCAGCGCGGTCACTACACTTGCCATCATAGTGGCGGCCGCCCTCGCGAGCTGCACAATTGTCTCCCGCATCGCGCGCGATTTCTCGACCACCCCCCGGCGTTGACACAATCTCGGCGCGCGCAGTATACTCGCAGCCGTAACCGACCCATCCCATCGATAATTGGCGGGTGTTTCCCGCTGTTCAGTTCTTGTTGAACCAGGTGGCTCCACTGCCTGGAAGCGGTAGCTGCACCGAAGTACGGTCCGCCGGGACCATGTGCCTGAAGTTCGAGCTCGATTGCGAATCTGACGTCGGATTCGCCTTGATTGCCGGACAATAAAGAAGGCTTCCTGCAGTCTTAGTTGCTCAGAGGTAACAAGCGCGTTCGCGCGTGGCCCGCGTGTGGTCCCCCGTGTGCCCGCAACGTGATGGTGCGCAAATCGAGCGAGCATAGGCTGGAGTGTATCTCAAACCCGGTGGACTATGTATCGCGAAATACTTTGCCCTGTAGACAATTCACAAGCTTCTGACTGGGCCGTTGATCGTGCCATCGAGCTGTGTCAACGCACGGGCGGCCGGATCACGGGTTCGCACGTTTACGCCGCCCGACTTCATGACGTCCGGTTCCGACAGCTCGAATCCGGACTGCCCGCCCAGTTCCAGACACCCGACGAAATCAAGCGCCAGCGCAAAATCCACGACAAGCTGATCGAGAAAGGGCTGCAGCTCATCTCGGACAGCTTTCTGGACCAGGTCGACGCGCGCACGCGCCAGGCCGGCGTACCGCTGACGCGGCAATTGCTGGAAGGCATCAATTACGAAGAACTGGTGCGCGAAGCCAACCGCGGCGAGGGCCGTTTGCCCAGCCTGATCGGCTTCGATCCGAATATCGCCGACAAATACGATGGCGGCGCTACCGTGCGCGGCGATGTGCGCATTGGCGAAAACGGCCGGCTCATCGCCGAAGATGAGGATGCCGATGAGAAACTGGCCGGCAGCTCGCAGCGCGCCTACGACCTGCTCGCCATTGGGGCCCATGGCATTGGCCGTCAACAGCTGAGCCAGCTGGGCGGTGTCGTTTCACGCGTGTTGCGGCGTGTCGAGAAAGACGTGCTGATCGTGCGCGATGAGCGCCCGCTCAAGGGCGGCAAATTCATGGTCTGCGTGGATGGCTCATCCTATTCGTACAAGGCCATGCGTGTGGCGCTCGAGATGGGCCGTGAGTTCGGCGCCACCGTGTACGTGTGCAGCGCCTTCGATGTCGAGTACCACCACCTGGTCTTCCACAACATCAAGGACGTGCTGTCCTACCAGGCATCGAAGGTCTTCAAGTTCGAAGAGCAGGAAGAACTCCATAACAACATCATCGACAAGGGTCTGCTCAAACTGTCCCAGGC
>JBOICE010000401.1:0-15412 GCA_050739815.1 Pseudomonas sp.
GCCCTGGGGGCGGCCAGCGCCTCGCTGCTGTGGTTCTTCGCCCTGGCCCTCGGCGCCGCCTGGCTCGCCCCCTGGCTGGCGCGCCCGGCGACCTGGCGCCTGCTGGACCTGGCGGTGGCGCTGATGATGCTGGCCGTCGCCGCCCAGCTGCTGACTGCCGCCTGAGCCGGCCGCCCCGCGCCCTGCCCCGGACGAAGGCCCTGGCCGGGGCTTTCCCACACAGTTGTTGCGTGGTTATGCCCCAGGCCCGGTGCTATGATCCCGCCTTCGCGGCGCAAGGAGTAGAAACTCCCGCCGCCTGTCTGGCCGCCCGTGAACGGCCTCGCGCTTGCCGCATCCCGCCCTGACCTGAGTAGGAGATCGACCATGGCTTTCGAATTGCCGCCGCTGCCCTATGCGAAAAACGCCCTCGAGCCGCATATTTCCGCCGAGACCCTGGAATACCACCATGGCAAGCACCACAACGCCTACGTGGTGAACCTGAACAACCTGGTGCCGGGCACCGAGTTCGAAGGCAAAACCCTGGAAGAGATCGTCAAGACTTCTTCGGGCGGCATCTTCAACAACGCCGCACAAGTGTGGAACCACACCTTCTACTGGAACTGCATGGCGCCAAACGCCGGCGGCCAACCGACTGGCGCACTGGCCGAGGCCATCAACGCCGCGTTCGGTTCCTTCGACAAATTCAAGGAAGAGTTCAGCAAAACCTCTATCGGCACCTTCGGCTCCGGCTGGGGCTGGCTGGTGAAGAAAGCCGACGGCTCCCTGGCTCTGGCCAGCACCATCGGCGCCGGCTGCCCGCTGACCAGCGGCGACACCCCGCTGCTGACCTGCGACGTGTGGGAACACGCCTACTACATCGACTACCGCAACCTGCGTCCGAAGTACGTTGAGGCGTTCTGGAACCTGGTCAACTGGGACTTTGTAGCGAAAAACTACGCAGCCTAAGGCCGCGTCCCCAGACCCAGAAAAACCCGGCACCTGCCGGGTTTTTTCGTTTCTGCGCTGTCGCGCCATGTGCTGGAACACAGCAGCTAGGCGATCCGGAGCCGCACCGCGGTAGAAACCTCGGTATAAAAAATACCGAATACCCTCAAGTCCAAGCGCCAGCGCACCGACATAGTTCACGTGGGCAAGCGTTGGCCCGAACCGCAGGCTACGGCCGCGCAGCTATGACACAAGAGTTTTCATGGTAATGGCCCTTTGACTGCTTCCGCGTGATTGCTAATACTCACACCGGTCCTGACGCCTCTGGCCTCGAACAAGGAATGGTCATTTGAAGCTGGAACTTAAAAACAGCTTGTCGCTGAAGCTGCTTCGCGTAGTGCTGCTCTCGGCGCTCGTGGTCGGGGTAGTGCTGAGCTGCGCGCAAATCATGTTCGACGTCTACAAGACGCGCCAAGCGGTGGCCAACGATGCGCAACGCATCCTCGACATGTTCCGCGACCCCTCGACTCAGGCGGTCTACAGCCTGGACCGGGAAATGGGCATGCAGGTCATCGAGGGTCTGTTCCAGAATGAATCCGTGCGCTTCGCCGCGATCGGCCACCCGAACGAGCCGATGCTCGCGGAAAAATCCCGCGACCTGATGCAGCGGCCTACGCGCTGGTTGACCGACCCTATTCTCGGCGATGAAGCCACCTTCACCACCCAGTTGGTGGGTCGCAGCCCGTACAGCGAATACTACGGCGACCTGGCCATCACCCTCGACACCGCGACCTACGGCGAGGACTTCGTCACCAGTTCGGTGATTATCTTCATCTCCGGCGTGCTGCGCGCGCTGGCCATGGGTTTGGTGCTCTATTTGGTCTACCACTGGCTGCTCACCAAACCGCTGTCGAAGATCATCGAGCACCTCACCAGCATCAACCCGGATCGCCCCAGCGAGCACCAGCTGCCGATGCTCAGAGGCAACGAGAAAAACGAACTGGGCCTGTGGATCAATACCGCCAACCAACTGCTCGCCTCCATCGAACGCAACACGCATTTGCGGCGCGAGGCAGAGAACAGCCTGCTGCGCATGGCCCAGTACGACTTCCTCACCGGCCTGCCCAATCGCCAGCAATTGCAGCAGCAACTCGATCAAATTCTCGGCGATGCCGGCCGCCTGCAGCGCCGGGTGGCGGTGCTCTGTGTCGGCCTGGACGATTTCAAAGGGATTAACGAACAATTCAGCTACCAGACCGGCGACCAGTTACTGCTCGCCCTCTCCGACCGCTTGCGCAGCCACAGCGGTCGCCTCGGCGCCCTGGCACGCCTGGGTGGCGATCAGTTCGCCCTGGTGCAGGCCGATATCGAGCAGCCCTACGAGGCCGCCGAGCTGGCGCAAAGCGTGCTTGATGACCTGGAAGCGCCGTTCCTGCTCGAACAGCAGGAAGTACGCCTGCGCGCCACCATTGGCATCACCCTGTTCCCTGAAGATGGTGACAACACCGAGAAGCTGCTGCAAAAAGCCGAACAAACCATGACCCTGGCCAAGAGCCGCTCGCGCAACCGCTATCAGTTCTATATCGCCAGCGTCGACAGCGAAATGCGCCGTCGCCGCGAGTTGGAGAAAGATCTGCGCGATGCCCTCGCCCACGGCCAACTGCATCTGCTCTACCAGCCCCAAGTGGACTATCGCGATCATCGCGTGGTGGGCGTCGAGGCGCTGTTGCGCTGGCAGCATCCGCAACACGGTCTGGTGCCGCCGGATCTGTTCATTCCGCTAGCCGAGCAGAACGGCACGATCATCCCGATCGGCGAGTGGATTCTCGACCAGACCTGCCGACAACTGCGCGAATGGCACGACCAGGGCTTCGGCGATCTGCGCATGGCGGTCAATCTCTCCACCGTGCAACTGCACCACGCCGAGCTGCCACGGGTGGTGAACAATCTGATGCAGGTCTACCGCCTGCCACCCCGCAGCCTGGAACTGGAAGTCACCGAAACCGGCCTGATGGACGACATCACCACCGCCGCCCAGCACCTGCTCAGCCTGCGCCGCTCTGGCGCGCTGATCGCGATCGATGACTTCGGTACCGGCTACTCCTCGCTGAGTTACCTGAAGAGTCTGCCGCTGGACAAGATCAAGATCGACAAGAGCTTCGTGCAGGATCTGATGGACGACGAGGACGACGCGACCATCGTGCGCGCCATCATTCAACTGGGTAAAAGCCTGGGCATGCAGGTGATTGCCGAAGGCGTGGAAACCCTTGAGCAGGAGGCCTACATCATTGCCCAGGGCTGTCATGAGGGGCAGGGTTATCTGTACAGCAAACCGCTCCAGGCCCGCGAACTGACGCTGTTCCTGAAACAATCCCGGCGCCTCAGCATCGCCAGCTCCAGCACCAACCCCGCCACACTCTGAACACGGAACACCGCGCCTGGAGCCTGCTCAAGAGCTTAGAAAGCCGTGATCCCCAGCAGCCATGCCGTCGCTAGCGCACCGAGCAAACACAACACTGCCCCCGCCGCCGCCTGCCAAAAGAAACGCCGGGCCAGTTCGTCCTCACCATAGCTGGAAAGGATAAACGGCTGCGATTCCCGCGGCCGGGCCAGGTGATTCTGGGCCGGCTGCACGCTTACCTGCCGATGCCGATCTTCGGCTTCCAACTGCGCCGCCAGACGTACGCGACTCCACTCCCGCTCATCCAGCTGGCCGTCGCGGTCACTATCGAAGCGTTGCAAGAGGCCGGCGAAGTCGCCTTTCCATTCGCGGATCACGCCGCTCTGCGCCGCGCCCGGATCGAGACCCTGGTGGCCACCGCCAGAGGTGCGGAAATCACCGATGGCATACAAGGGTTCGCCCACATGCAGGCGCTCCTCGGTGTAGCGGTAGTCTTTGCCGCTGGCCAACCAACCGAGCATCCCACTGCGGATCGGGCCACGCGGATGACGCAGACTGCCCTGCCAGACCTCGCGCGTCGCCGGACGCACTTCGGCCCCCTGCGGATCGATCAGGCAGTCGCCCGTCGCATCGGCCAGCCGCAGCCAGGCTTCGCTACTCCCACTTTCGACCGGGCGCCATGAGCGGCCCTTGCCGTTGCTGCGGTATTCCTCGATTTTGAAGCGCCACCACAGGCAAGGCTTACCCGTCAGCGGGCCATAGATCGGCGCCTCGGGCAGCGGCTCGAGCATGCCGTAAAACTCAACATAGCCTTGGGCAGCCGAACGGATCTTCGAGGTCGGGGTATCCAGCAGATGGCGGGCTTCGACCACGCGCCGCAAGCACCACCAGCCGCCAGCCACACACGCGCCAAGGCTAAAGGCCAGGCTGAGCGCCAGTTCTTCAATCTCCACGACTTAACCGAACAAGGCTTTAAGGTCGACGTCGGCCTTTTCTGCCTCGCTGAACTCCAATAACTCGGCGGCCTTGAAGCTGCACAGGCCGGCGATGATCAGGTCGGGAAACTGCTCGATACGCACGTTGTTGAGGTTGACGGCCTCGTTGTACAGCTCACGTCGATCGGCGATGCCGTTCTCCAGGCCACTGATGCGCTGCTGGAGAAACTGGAAGCTCTCGTTGGCTTTCAGTTGCGGATAGTTCTCGGCCAAGGCGAATAACTGGCCGAGCCCCGCGCGCAGGCCGCTTTCCGCCACCCCCAGGGCACCCACATCACCCTTCTCGCGAGCGCTGGCCACCGCATTACGGGCGAGTATCACCTGCTCCAAAGTGTTGCGTTCGTGCTGCATATAGCGCTTGCAGGTCTCCACCAGCTTGGGTAGCTCATCGTGGCGCTGCTTGAGGAGCACCTCGATGTTCGCCCAGGCCTTGCTGACTCCATGCTTCAGGCGCACCAGGCCGTTGTAGAGAACCACCGCATAAGCGGCGAGAAGGAACAGAACGACCAAGACGGCGACGCTGGTGAGGCTCATACAGGCTTCTCCAAAAGGGCTGCGAACAGGGATGCTGGCATTCTAACGGCAGCGCGTTGCGCAGAGCAGAACTGGCGCACGTCATACCAGAACAAATAGCAGCGTTCGCCCTTTGCACAAAATGCAAATCTTTCGCATTATGTTGCGGTTTTACGTGCGCAACGCGTACCGTTCTCATTTCTCGACGCAAAGGACCTCGCCATGATTCGTATGCCTCTGGCCACCGCCAGCCTGCTGGCCATTGCAATTTCTCTCGCCGGTTGTGGCGAAGACAAAGCCCCGGCAACCCAAGCGGCGGCGCCAGCTGCCAGCAGCACAACCACTCCAGCCGCAAGCACCGGCAAGCTCGATGAGGCTGCAGCCAAAGCGGTGGTCAACCATTACGCCGATGTCGCCCTGGCCGTATTCACCGACGCCGCCACCACCGGCAAGGCGCTGCAAACCGCAGTGGACGCCCTGCTCGCCAAACCGAGTGACGAGACCCTGAAAGCTGCCCGCGCAGCCTGGCTGGCGGCCCGCGCGCCCTACATGCAGAGCGAGGTGTTTCGCTTCGGCAACCCGGTGGTGGATGACTGGGAAGGCCAACTGAACGCCTGGCCGTTGGACGAAGGCCTGATCGACTACGTAGCCGCCGATACCCCGCACGCGCAGGGCAACCCGGGCGCTACCGCCAACATCATCGCCAACACCCAGATCCAGGTCGGCGAAGACCAGCTCGACGTCACGGAAATTACCGGCGAGAAACTGGCCAGCCTGAACGAGCTGGGCGGTTCCGAAGCCAACGTCGCCACCGGCTACCATGCCATCGAATTCCTGCTCTGGGGCCAAGACCTGCATGGCACCGGTCCTGGCGCTGGCGAACGCCCTGCGACTGACTACGCCACCGGCAAAGATTGCACCAACGGCCACTGCGATCGCCGCGGCGCCTACCTGAAAGCAGCCACCGATCTGCTGGTCAAAGACCTGGACAGCATGGTCGAGCAGTGGAAAGCCGGTGTTGCCGACAACTACCGCGCCACTCTGGTTGCCGACTCGGCTGAGAACGGCCTGCGGAAGATGTTCTTCGGCATGGGCAGCCTGTCGCTCGGCGAACTGGCTGGCGAGCGCATGAAAGTCGCCCTGGAGGCCAACTCCACGGAAGACGAGCACGACTGCTTCAGCGACAACACGCACAACTCGCATTTCTACAACGGCAAGGGCATCCGCAACGTCTACCTTGGCGAATACCAGAAGGTCGACGGCACCACCCTGACTGGCCCGAGCCTGTCGTCCCTGGTGGTTAATGTCGACCCAGCCACCGACACCACCCTGAAAGCCGATTTAGAAGCGACAGAGGCAAAACTGCAAACACTCGTGGACAGCGCCACCATTAATGGCCAGCACTTCGATCAACTGATCGCCGCCGACAACAGCGCCGGCCAGCAGATCGTGCGTGACGCCATTGCCTCCCTGGTCAAACAGACCGGTGCGATCGAACAGGCCGCGAGCAAACTGGGGATCAGCGACCTGAACCCGGATACCGCCGACCACCAGTTCTAATTCAGTCGGCAAGACCAAAACGGATGCGGCTACGGCCGCATCCGTTTTGCTTTTTTGGGGCGCGACATTTCGCCCACGCAGTAAACGCAAATCCCTCTTATTTGAATTCCACTGGCCTGATAAGCTTGCGCGCCTGACTCCGTGGTCTGGATCGTTGCCAAATGCCCCGCCTGTTCACTCTCCTGCCCGTACTGCTGCTGACGCTTGGTCTGAGCGCCTGCGATGACACGCCGCGTTTTAGCCATGCCGAGCCTGGCGAAGCCCTGTCCGCCGGCAGCGCCACCGTGCGCAAGAGTGATCACAACGCCTTCTCCCAGCCCTCGGCGAATCTCTCGCCGCTGCGGCGCCTGGACTTTAGCGTTGGCAACAGTTTCTTCCGCAATCCGTGGGTCATCGCCCCCTCGACCACCATTGCCCGCGATGGCCTCGGTCCGCTGTTCAACACCAACGCCTGCCAGGGCTGCCATATCAAGGACGGTCGCGGCCACCCGCCGACCGCCGATGCCGTGAACGCGGTGTCGATGCTGGTACGCCTGTCGATCCCCGCCGGTGCCGGGGAGGCGCAAACCCTGCAGCGCCAAGGTGTCGTGGCCGAGCCTGTCTACGGCGGCCAATTGCAGGACATGGCCAACCCCGGCGTGCCCCCTGAAGGTAAGGTGCGGGTGGACTACCTGAGTGTCCCCGTACGCTTCAGCGACGGCAGCAGCGTAGAACTGCGCCAACCCCAGTTGCGGATCACCCAACTCGGCTACGGTGCACTGCATCCAGACACCCAATTCTCCGCCCGCATCGCCCCGCCGATGATTGGCCTCGGCCTGCTCGAAGCGATACCCGAGGCGGCGATCCTCGCCAACGCCACAGCGCAAAACGCCGAGGCTCAAGGCATTTCCGGGCGGCCCAATTACGTCTGGGACGACGCCCGAGAGCAGACCGCACTCGGCCGTTTCGGCTGGAAGGCCGGGCAACCGACGCTGAACCAACAGAACGCCCATGCCTTCGCCGGCGATATGGGCCTGACCACCAGCCTGCGGCCGAAGGATGATTGCAGCGCAACCCAGACCGATTGCCTGGCCGCAGCCAGCGGCGGCGTGCCGGAAGTCAGCGAGCCTATCCTCGCCCAAGTGCTGTTCTACAGCCGCAACCTCGGCGTGCCGGCCCGCCGCAAGATCGACGACCCGCAGGTGCTGGACGGCAAGGGGTTGTTCCATCAAGCCGGCTGCCAGCAATGCCATACCCCGCAGTTCACCACTGCGGCGGATGCCGCAGAGCCCGAACTGGCCAACCAACTGATTCGCCCTTACAGCGACTTGTTGCTGCATGACATGGGCCCCGGTCTGGCTGACAATCGCCCGGAGTTTCAAGCCAGCGGCAGCGAATGGCGTACCCCGCCGCTGTGGGGCATCGGCCTGACCGAGACGGTCAACGGTCATACCCAGTTTCTGCATGACGGCCGCGCCCGCAACCTGCTGGAGGCCATACTCTGGCACGGCGGCGAAGCCGAAGCGGCCAAACAACACGTCCTGACCTTCGATGCCGAGCAGCGCGCAGCGCTCTTGGCTTTCCTGAACTCCCTCTGAAGGAACCGAGCATGCTGCGCACCCATCGACTTACCGCGGTCTTCGCCGCTGTCCTCAGCGGCCTGGCCCTGAGTGCCTGCGCCCCGTCCGATCCGCAAAGCAAAACCAGCGCAGCCATCACCGATGGCGTACTGGTGCCTGCCTATAGCGCCTGGGCCGAGGCCGACCACCAACTCGCTGCAAGCGCGAAAGCCTTTTGCGCCGGCAGTCAGGATCTGACCGCGGCACGTCAAGCCTTCTTCAACGCACAGGATGCCTGGGCCGGGCTGCAACCGTTGCTGATCGGCCCGCTGACCGAAGGCAATCGGGCCTGGCAAATCCAGTTCTGGCCAGACAAGAAGAACCTGGTTGCGCGCCAGGTGGAGACGCTCTTGAAGAGCAAGCCGCAGCTGACGCCGGCTGACTTGGATAAATCCAGCGTGGTGGTCCAAGGGCTGACCGCTTACGAATATGTCTTGTTCGATCCGACGCTCGACCTCAACGATGCCGCCCAGAAGAGTCGCTACTGCCCACTGCTGGTGGCCATCGGCGACCATCAGCAAACGCTCTCCGCCAACGTATTGAGCCAATGGCAAAGCCAGGACGGCATCGGTGCACAGCTGAAGAACCTCCCCAGCACCCGCTATGCCGAAGGGACAGAAGCCATCGCCGAGGTGCTACGCACCCAGGTTACCGGCATCGACAGCCTGAAGAAAAAACTCGGCACTCCCATGGGTCGGCAAAGCAAAGGCCTGCCGCAGCCGTATCAAGCGGAAGGCTGGCGCAGCAACTCCAGCCTGAACAACATCGCCGCCACACTGGCTAGCGCCGAGCGCGTTTGGCAAGGTGCCCAGCAGGATGGCATTCGCGCGCTGCTCAGCGCGGAACAGGCCGACCTGGCCAAACGCATCGACGCGGCTTACGCCGACACCCGCCAGCACCTCGCGGCGCTGCAGCAACCGCTGAGCGTGCTGCTCGCCGACGAAACCGGACGCAGCCAGCTAAATGCCTTGTATGACAGCCTGGATAAGCTGCACCGCTTGCACAGCGGCGAACTGGCGAAAACCCTCGGTATCCAGCTGGGTTTTAACGCCAACGACGGCGACTGAGCCAGAGGAGTCAAACATGCAACGCCGTGCTTTTCTCGGCCTCGGCGGCGCCCTGCTCGCCGCCTCCGCCTTGGGCGGCTGGACCCTGGTCCAGCAGGCCCAGCAGCCGCTGTTGCTCTCCGCTCGGGATGACACTGACGGTAAGCACTATGCCGTCGGCTACCGTCTGGATGGCAGCAAGGTGTTTGCCACCGCAGTCAACGAGCGCTGTCACGATGTAGTGCCGCACCCCAGCCTGCCACTCGCGGTGTTCGTCGGGCGGCGGCCGAGCACCGAGAGCTATCTGCTCGACCTGCGCGACGGGCGCCTGCTGCAAACCCTGACCTCGCCGGCACACCGGCACTTCTACGGGCACGGCATCTTCCACAAGAGCGGCGAATGGTTCTACACCACTGAAAACGACACCGCCGAACCCGGTCGTGGCGTGCTTGGCGTCTATCGCCTGGACGCTCGGCAGTTGCTGCGTAGCCGTGAGCTGTCCAGCCATGGCGTTGGCCCGCACCAATTGCTGTGGCTGCCCGACGGCGAAACCATAGTCGTCGCCAATGGCGGCATCCGCACCGAGGCCGACAGCCGCGCGGCGATGAACCTGGACGCCATGGAACCCAGCCTGGTGCTGCTCAAACGTGACGGCACCCTGCTCAGCAAGGAGCAACTGCCCGAGCGGATGAACAGCGTTCGCCATCTGGCGGTGGCCAGCGACGGCACTATAGTCTCCGGCCAGCAATACGAAGGTGACTCTGGCGATAACGTCCCAATGCTGGCGATCAAACGACCGGGGCAAGCGTTTCAACCCTTCCCGATCGCGGACGCACAGCGCCAGATGATGAATCAGTACACCGCCAGCCTGGCCATTCACAGCGAGTTGCGGCTACTGGCGCTGACTGCGCCGCGTGGCAATCGCTTCATGGTCTGGGATCTGGACAGCGCGCAACTGCGTCTCGACGCACCATTGCCGGACTGCGCCGGTGTCGGTGCGGTGGCCAATGGCTTTGTCGTCAGTTCCGGCCAAGGCCGTTGCCGGTTGTACGACTGCCGCAGCGAGCGCATCGTCGCGCAACCGCTCGAGCTGCCCGCCGGGCTCTGGGACAACCATTTGCGGCTCACCTAAGCACCTGCCGAGCCTGTGCGGACGAACGGCTCGCGAGTTTCCCCAGACAGCTTCAAGTACCGACGCCCGCGGCCGACTATATGCAAACCACCCCCGTGCTCGCCAGGCCATAAAGCCCGGCTGGCAGTGCTTACAGGCTTGGGCCATAGCACTGAATCAGCCGCCGCAGAGCCACATGGAAGTCATAACGCCTCGTTACCCTAGTCGGCATGGACGGTGGGATACCCCTAGTCACTTCGAGGCGTTGCTCATGCCCTTACAAAGCTCCCTTCGTGCGCAGATTCTTGCCCTCCTGGGCGGCAGCCTGCTGCTGATTTTGCTGATCGCCCTGGCCTGCTTCCACTTCCTCTCCGGTGGCATCCAGGCCTACCGAGGCCTGCTCGACGGGCCGCTGCAACACTCGCAGTTGGTGGACGCCGCCAACCTTGAATTCAAGGCGCAAGTTCAAGAGTGGAAAAACGTCTTGCTGCGCGGCCAACAGCCGGCCGATCTGGGCAAGTACTGGGGCCAGTTCGAGGCGCAGGAGCGCAAGGTGCAGGACATCCTCACCAAGCTGACCACTGAAGCGGGCACAGACAGCGCCTTGAAAAGCCAGGTGGAGCGCCTGCGCAGCGAGCATCAAAACCTCGGCGCGGCCTACCGCAAAGGCCGGGACGTGTTTCTCGGCGCCAATGCCGATGCCAAAGCCGGCGATGCTGCGGTGAAAGGGATCGACCGCGCTACCAGCGAGCAGATGACCACGCTGGTGAGCCAACTGCACCAGCGCAGCCTCGAGCAGGCCCAGGCCATCAGCGCCAGCGCCGACCGCACCGTTCTCTTTGGCACGCTGGTACTGCTCGGCTCGAGCGTGCTGATTGCGCTGCTGAGCCTGTGGCTGGTCAATCGCAACCTGGTCGCGCCGATCAAGACCCTGATCGAACATATCGCCCAACTCAGCCAAGGCAACTTTGTTCAGCGGGTCGATACCAGCCGCCGCGACGAGCTGGGCACGCTGGCCGTCGCCGCGAATACCTTGCGTGATTTCCTGGCCGACACCTTCACCCGCCTGCAACGCAGCACCACCGATCTGGACAGCGCCAGCGGCGAATTGAAGGCCATCGCCAGCCTGATGGCGCAAGGCACCGCCGAGCAGTTCTCACGCACCGATCAAGTCGCTACGGCGATGCACGAGATGTCCGCGACCGCCCAGGAAGTCGCGCGCCATGCTGCCGAAGCGGCGGGCGCCGCCGACGATGCCGACCACTCTGCCCAGCAGGGCGACAAGGTGATGCAGGCGACGATCAGCACCATCACCCACATGCGCGGCGAAATCGCCAGCACCGCGGCAGTGATTCGCCGCCTGGAAAGCGACAGCGGGCGCATCGGCAAAGTGCTGGAAGTGATTCGCGGGATCGCCGATCAAACCAACCTGCTGGCGCTCAACGCCGCCATCGAGGCCGCCCGCGCCGGGGATGCGGGCCGCGGTTTTGCCGTGGTCGCCGACGAGGTTCGCACCCTGGCCCAGCGCACCGCGCAGTCCACCTCCGAGATCCACCAGATCATCGACACCGTACAAACCGGCGCACTCGATGCCGTGCGCGCCATTGAGAGCGGGCAGAGTCGTAGCGAGGAGGGGGTCGAGCAAGTCACCGAGGCCGGCATCATGCTGCAACGCATCACCAGTGCGGTCGAGGCCATTCGCGACATGAACCGGCAGATCGCCACCGCCGCCGAAGAGCAGACCTCGGTGGCCGAGGACATCTCGCGCAACCTCACCGAAATCACCGCAATCGCCACCACCAACCAGGAAAATGTGCAGCGCACCGAAGCCGCCAGCCAGAACCTGCACGGCCTCTCCGGCCAGCTCAGCGAAGTCACCCAGCGCCTCAGCGCTTGAGTTCGTGAACCTCTGAACTCTTGAACTTTTGCGTCCTTCCCCCGGCACACGGATGTGCCGCCCTCTCGCGCCCCGCTCCACCCCTATCATCCGCTCGCTGCCAAGCTCCATTGGTGGCACATGGACATCCTGCAAAGTGCCGGCATCTGCAGGTTACGTTCGTAACTTGCGCGGCATTTAGTGGCCTTCATGCCCATCGGTAATTTTTTGCAAGATCATGGTTTTGACTTGCCCAGAGCGGTGGGACTAAGGTACTGCCCTTGCCTATTCCCAGGCCCCAAACTCCCTGCCAAGGAACCGGAATATGTTGCTTCGCCGCATGCTGATCATGCTGGGCGTTGTCGCCCTCATTGTGAGCGCCCTCGCGTTCTTCAAGATCAACTCGTTCATCCAAATGGGTAAGTCCTTTTCCGCTCCGCCGCCACCGATCAGCGTATCCGCGGCCCGGGCCGTGGAAATACCCTGGCAGAGCCGGCTGCCGGCCATCGGTACGCTCAAGGCCTTCCAGGGCGTGGATCTGACCGTCGAGGCCAGCGGCACGGTGAAGGATGTGCTGTTTCTCTCCGGCGAGAAGGTCACCCTGCATCAGCCCATAGTGCAACTGGACAGCGATGTCGAACAGGCAACCCTGGCCACCTCCGAGGCCGAACTGGGCTTGGCGCGGGTCGAGTTCGAGCGTGCACGCAGCCTGCTCAGCCGCCAGGCGCTGTCCAAGAGCGAGTTCGACCGCCTCTCCGCCGAGCTGCAAAAAGCCATCACCCGGGTGGCGCAATTGAAGGCCATTCTGGCGAAGAAGCGCATCCTCGCACCCTTCGCCGGCACTATCGGCATCCGTCAGGTCGATGTCGGCGACTTCGTCGCCAGCGGCACCATCATTGCCACCCTGCAAGATGTCAGCACCTTGTTCGTCGACTTCTTCTTGCCCGAGCAGTCCGTGCCGCAGCTGAGCCTTGGCCAGCGCGTGCGCTTCAGTGTCGCCGCCTATCCGGGTGAGGTGTTCGAGGGTGACATCGGCGCCATCAATCCGAAGGTGGAAGCCACCACCCGCAATGTGCAAGTGCGCGCCATGCTGAATAACCCTGACGGCAAACTGTTGCCGGGGATGTTCGCCAACCTGGAGGTGCTGCTGCCCGGTGAAAAACCACGCGTGGTGGTGCCGGAAACCGCCCTCACCTACACCCTCTACGGCAACTCGGTGTACGTGATCGGTGAGAGGAAAGCCGAGGACGGCCAGCCGCTGAAGGACAGCAAGGAGCAGACCCAACTGGTGGTCGAGCGGCGCTTCGTGGAAACCGGCGAACGCCGTGAGGGCCAGGTGGTGATCCTCAAGGGCCTCGCGAGTGGCGAACAAGTGGTGACCGCCGGCCAGCTCAAGCTGGATAACGGCTCGCACGTGAGCATCGCCGCCGACAAGGCCCAACCCGCCACCTCGAACAGTCAGCCCAGTAACCACTGAGCCGCCGCTGGCGCCAAGGAATCACTTCATGGCTTTTACCGATCCGTTTATCCGTCGCCCGGTGCTGGCTACCGTGGTCAGCCTGCTGATTATCCTGCTCGGTTTTCAGGCCTTCGGCAAACTGACCATCCGCCAATACCCGCAGATGGAGAACGCCCTGATCACGGTGACCACCGCTTATCCCGGGGCCAACGCCGAGACCATCCAGGGCTACATCACCCAGCCGCTGCAACAGAGCCTGGCGAGCGCCGAAGGCATCGACTACATGACCTCGCTGAGCCGGCAGAATGTCTCGGTGGTCTCGATCTACGCGCGAATCGGCTCCGACAGCGACCGCCTGTTCACCGAACTGCTGGCCAAGGCCAATGAAGTCAAAAACCAGCTGCCACAAGACGCCGAAGACCCGGTACTGAGCAAAGAGGCGGCCGATGCCTCGGCGCTGATGTACATCAGTTTCTACAGCGATGAGCTGAGCAACCCGCAGATCACCGACTACCTGTCGCGGGTGATTCAGCCCAAGCTGGCGACGCTGCCGGGGATGGCCGAGGCGGAGATTCTCGGCAACCAGGTCTTTGCCATGCGCCTCTGGCTGGACCCGGTGAAGCTCGCGGCCTATGGCATCACCGCCAGTGACGTCAACGACGCGGTGCGCAAGAACAACTTCCTCTCCGCCGCCGGCGAAGTGAAGGGGCAGTACGTAGTCACCAGCATCAACGCGAGTACCGACCTGAAGTCCGCCGAAGCCTTTGCCGCTATTCCGGTGAAGACCGTCGGCGATAGCCGCGTGCTGATCGGCGATGTCGCGCGGGTGGAAATGGGCGCCGAGAACTACGACTCGATCAGCTCCTTCGATGGCATCCCCTCGGTGTATATCGGCATCAAGGGCACCCCCAGCGCCAACCCGCTGGAGGTGATCAAGGAAGTGCGCAAGCTCTTGCCGGAGTTGGAGGAGCAGCTACCACCGAACCTTAAAGTCTCCATCGCCTACGACGCCACGCTGTTTATCCAGGCGTCCATCGACGAGGTGGTGATAACCCTGTTCGAAGCGGTGCTGATCGTCATAGTCGTGGTCTTCCTGTTCCTCGGCGCGCTGCGCTCGGTGCTGATCCCGGTCATCACCATTCCCTTGTCGATGATCGGCGTGATGTTTTTCATGCAGTTGATGGGCTACTCGATCAACCTGCTGACGCTGCTGGCAATGGTGCTGGCGATCGGCCTGGTGGTGGACGACGCCATCGTGGTGGTGGAGAACATTCACCGGCATATCGAGGAGGGCAAAACCCCCTTCGATGCGGCCATCGAGGGTGCCCGCGAGATCGCGGTGCCGGTGGTGTCGATGACCATCACCCTGGCGGCGGTGTATGCCCCTATCGGCTTCCTCGAAGGTCTCACCGGTGCCTTGTTCAAGGAGTTCGCCCTGACCCTGGCCGGCGCCGTGATCATCTCCGGCATTGTCGCCCTGACCTTGTCGCCGATGATGTGCGCCAAGCTGCTGCGCCACGATGAAAACCCCACGGGCCTGGCACATAAGCTCGATGTGCTTTTCGAGCGGCTCAAACACCGCTATCAGCGCACGTTGCACGGCACCCTGAATACCCGCCCGGTGGTGGTGGTGTTCGCGCTGATCGTCATGTGCCTGATTCCTGTGCTCCTGTACTTCACCAAGAGTGAACTGGCGCCGGACGAAGACCAGGGCATTGTGTTCTTGATGGCCACCGCGCCACAGCCGACCAACCTGAATTACCTGAATGCCTACACCGCCGACTTCGTGAAGATCTTCAAGGAGTTCCCGGAGTACTACTCGTCCTTCCAGATCAACGGTTTCAACGGCGTGCAGGCTGGGATCGGCGGCTTCCTGCTCAAACCCTGGGACGAGCGGGAACGCACGCAGATGGAGCTGCTCCAGGA
>JBOICE010000402.1:0-5394 GCA_050739815.1 Pseudomonas sp.
ACAACAGCCTTCAAGAGCTCGCCGCAAGTCAGTTCCCCTATTTCCCGGTGAGGTGGCTGCTACAGGACAAGTTTGAATCCTGGAAGTACGCGTCGCGCATCGCCGTGCCGACACTCTTGATCGCGGCCGAGCACGACGAAGTCATACCGCGTTCAAGCACCGAGAAGCTCTATGCGCATTTCGCCAACGGCGTGGCCTCGCTACAGGTCATACCAGGCACGGGCCACAACTCAATATCCGAGAGCCCTGAGTACCTGAAATTGCTTGGAGCCGCGCTGTGCGCAAACTAGCTTGCTCAACACCTGAGGGGCAGCCAAGGGGCGGAGTCATCTACCCGTCCGACAACTGATCGACTCGCCCCCAGTGGTCACGAGATCTAAGCGATGTCCTCGTGGATGCACAGGTAGTTGCCCTCGGTGTCCTTGAACCAGGCAGCCTTCTCTGCCCCCAACACGCAGACATGATCGACGGTGCGCAGGCCGGGAAGATCGTAATCCTCGAACACCACGCCCTTCGCCTGGAGGGCGGCGATGGCGAGCTGGATGTCCGGCACCTGGAAGCTGACTGCCGTGTGGTCGGCCTTGGTGCCGCCGGGCTTGGGGAACAACGCCAGGATGGCGTTGCCGGCGCAGGAGTAGGTGAACTTGCCGTCGGGCTGCAAGCCGATGGGCTTCAGGCCGAGCTTGTGTTCGTAGAACTCGCACGCGCGGGCCAGGTCGATGACCGGCAGCAGGGTGGTCAGAGTCGCGTTGGATAACAAGCCAGCTCTCCTCGTGAACGAGCGTCTGGAGACCGCTCAATGCAAGCGCCGGTAGCGGCGCCCAAGGATGCGCGTGGGCGGCAGGCGGTATGGCGCGCCCGGCCACCACGCGTGGGTTAGCGGGCAGCCAGGCAAGATGCGCTGGCCGCTGTCGCCTGTCTCAACTGGGACATGACGTTCCCCGCCGTTACGACCACTGTAGGCGACACCGGACAGCCGCTCACGGCCAGCGCCTCGGCGACCCAGGTATTGCACGTATAAAACAGAGAATAGCTGCCCTCGGCCTGGTAGAACCGGCTCTCGCCATGCAGGCCAGGCCCGAGCGCCGCTAGGGCGCCCCCCGCTGAGCGAGTGAAGGTCCCGGCCACGAACGCCAGCAGTTGTCGGTAGCCGTCCTCCGTCACCCGCACCTCGATGACCTCGTTTCCGGCGAAACGCCGCCTGGGGTCCCCGGCAATCTTGACCACATGCAACACGGCTGCCGTCGACCAGAACAAGGCCCCCAGGGTGAGGCCCAAGGTGGCCTGCGGGGCCCGGTAGAAGTCCTCGTCGCCCCAGCCGAACTCGACAAAGTCGCCGTCGCCGACCGCCTCGGCTAGTGTGGGAAGCACCTGAAGCAGATCAGGGCTCGCGATCGCCAACCCGGTATGCAGGCCGTGATTCACCACATAGAAGGGCCGCCAACCGCCGCCTGTGACCTCGCCAGTCGGCGGGCCCGACACGGTGGCGCAACCGAACAACGTCAGGACCAGGGCCAGCACTGCAATGCGCATAAACAAGGGCGTGGAGACTCGTTAACGAGGCTGCGGGAAAACCCCGACAGGGGGCGCTGTGTTTAAGCATAGAAGCCGGCGCTCTCCCTCCCTAGCAGGGGCGTGTCCGAATTTTTGTGTATTCGATGAATGACTGGTTGACCCGTTTATCAGGGGCGTAAAGTTTCTCTTTGATCTACATCAGCCCCGGTTAGGATGAGCTGGGAGATATGCGGCGAAAGTCGTCGAACGTCAGCCTCTGGCCGAGATCGATCTTTTCACAGCCCAAGTCAGGCCAATGTGAGAAATGGGGACAGATTGATTTTTCATTCGCTGCAGAACCGACCGCTCCTGGCCGATCTGCGACGGTCGTGACCGACTTCAAGTAACCCTTTCGGCCATTCACAGCAATGGGTGGACAAGACAAGCGTTGTCCACCTGGGGGATATCCGGAGTGGCTTGCTATCCGGCATAGGCCAGTTTCAGTTTGCCGATGTCGATCTTCTTCATTTGCAACATGGCTGCCAGGGCTCTTTGGGATTTTTCGGAGTCGGGGTCCTGGAGCATCGCGAGCAGAACGGTGGGCACAACTTGCCATGACACGCCGTATCTATCCTTGAGCCAGCCGCACTGCTGGGCCCTTTCATCCCCACCCGCAGAAAGCTCTCCCTGTAGTAGTCCACTTCGTCCTGGGTCGTGCAATTGACCTGGAGCGAGATGGCTTCGTTGAAGGTGAAAACGGGGCCGCCGTTGAGTGCGCTAAATGCCTGGCCATCGAGTTAAAAGGCCACGGCCAGCACCGTTCCCGGCGGTTTTCCGTGAATCTCATGCCCGGCTTCGCCATACCGCGTGATGCTTAGGATCTGCGAGTTTTTGAATACTGAGGTATAGAACGCGACTGCCTGTTCGGCCTGATCATCGAACCACAAGCAGGGGTTGATCCTTTGCATGGGGTGCACGGCGTTTCTCCTGGCCGGGTCGTTTCAGGCTTGAGCGTGGCCGCGACTAGCGGATAGTCGTCTGCGCAAGCCCCGGATCGACATGCTTGGAGTTACAGACCAACGGGGGACAAATTTTCCCTCCTCTACCGGGCTGGGGCCTGCCGACGGTCAGCGACTCAAGCCCAGCCGTTCATGCCACTGGGCGATGGATTCTTGGGGATAACCGTCGAACTGTTTATCGCCGGGCCGCACATCGACCTCGACCCAGGCCGCCTTCGAATCGAGCAGCAGATGGGTGTGTTCCGGCGGCACCGGCAGGGGCGTGTCGATGGCGGATGCGAAGGGATGAATGAGCTCCGGCCACTCCGGGCTGAACAGCCAGAGGGCGCTGCCGCAGAGCCGGCAGAAATGCCGCTCGGCGCTACTGGTATGGGCACGGCGCTCCCCTGCCTGTCTGATCTTGGCGTGATAGATGGATATCTGCTTGCGCCCCGTGACTTTCAGACTGCGCGCCTCGCCGCCAAGGTTGATCGAGTAACCGCCGCCGCCCTGAGTCTTGCGGCAGATCGAGCAGTAGCAACGTTGATAGGGATAGGGATGGGCGCTGGACAGACTGAAAACCACCGCACCGCAATGGCAGGAACCTTCGAGCTGCATGGGTAACCCTCCTGACGAACGGACAAACTTGGCAAGAACGACGATTACTCTCTAGACAAGCACATCGTCGCTTTGCGTGAGTACGCTGGTCGGCATGGCTGCAAACGATCGGGCGGTCGAATGCAATGGGGCGGTCAAGTTCAGGCATTCGCGCCCGGGCCTGCCCGGACAATACAGAGCCCTGCACCCGGACCTATAAAGGCGTGCGGGGGCAAAGGCTGTACTCAAACCTGGTGCTGCAGCCAGTCCGCCAGGCGTGCCAGCATGGCGTCGCAACCGTGCATCTGCTCGAGGCTGACGAACTCGTCGGGCTTGTGGCCCTGTTCCATGCTGCCGGGGCCGCAGACCACAGTGGGGATTCCAGCCTGGTCGAACAGCCCGCCTTCGGTGCCGAAGGCGACGGTGCCGAACGCGCGGGAACCGCTAAGCAGCGCGATCAACTCGGCGGCGAAGCTGTGCGGGTCGGTGGCCAAACCAGGGTAGGCGCTCAAGGGCTGAAAGCTGATGTGGGTCTCGGCCTGCACCGCCTGCATCTTGGGCAGCAGTTCGGCTTCGGCATAGGCCTTCAGCTCGTCCGCCACCTGCTGTGGATCGAACGCCGGCAAGGCGCGCACTTCGAAATCGAACTGGCATTCGGCGGGGACGATATTCAGCGCGCGACCACCTTGGATGACGCCGGTTTGTACCGTCGAGTAGGGCGGATCGAAACGCGAATCGTGCAACTCGACCTGCGCCAAACGCTCACCGAGCTGGCCGAGTTTGCCGATCAAGCGCGCGGCATATTCGATCGCATTCACCCCCTGCGGCGCATGCGCGGAATGACAGGCCGCGCCCTGTACGCAACAACGCATGGCCAACTTGCCCTTGTGCCCAAGCACCGGTTGCAGCTCGGTCGGCTCGCCGATGATGCAGGCAATTGGCTTAGGCTCGCGCAGCTCCAACGCCGCCAGCAATGAACGGACACCCAGGCAGCCGACTTCCTCGTCGTAGGAAAACGCCAGATGTACCGGCAGGCGCAGCGGCTCGGCGAGGAAGCCCGGCACCGCGGCCAGCACCGAGGCCAGGTAACCCTTCATATCCGCCGTGCCGCGACCATACAGGCGACCATCGCGCTCGCTCAATACGAACGGTTCGACCGTCCAGGCCTGCCCCGCCACCGGCACCACATCGGTATGCCCGGACAAGACGATCCCGCCGCGATCCGACGGCCCGATCGTGGCGTACAGATTGGCCTTGGTCTTCTCGGCGTTGAAGAACAGCTCGCTGGCCACGCCCAGGTTCGCGAGGTAGTCGCGGATGAATTCGATCAGCGCGAGATTCGGTTCGCGGCTGACGGTGTTGAAGCCAATCAGCCGCTCCAACAACGCACGACTGCGCAGCTCACTCATCGCCGGGCACGCCGTAACTGGGTGCCTGGGTCGGGTCCAGCGCGCGGATCACGTAGTCCTGCATTTGCGGTCGATAGGCTTGCCAGAGTCGCTCGAGCTGACCTATCGGATCTTCCTCGGCCCAGTCCACCCGCAGGTCGACGATTGGCCAGAGCAGGTCGCTGACTACCGACAGCGCAGCCGAATGCACCGGCCCGGCTTCGCCACCGGCCGCCATCGCGGCCTGCATCGCCGCGAGCAGGCGGTCGGCCAAGGCTTCGCCAGCGCTGCCCTCGAAGGCCGCCACCAGCGCCGCGATCACCGCCTGATTGGCCAACAGGTTGCCGGCGGCCACGCACTGTTCACCGGCCACGGCGTGATTCACACCGAGCGCCTCGCTGCCGGTGAACAGCGCCGTGGCGCCGTGCTGATCGATCACCGCGACCTGCCGATACTGGCTGAAGCCATGCCGTGTCAGCGCTTTATCCAGCGCCGCATTGGCGCTTTCGCCTGCCTCGAGCAAGTCGAGAATTTCCGGACCGAGGGCCGGTAGAGTGATGTTCTGGGTGGCCACGGCACCCGCACCGGCTCGCACCCAGGGGCAGCGGGCACCAACGGCGATGCTCGACGAGCTGATGGCGATGCCGAGCTGGCCGGTCTCGGCGCAACGGCCGACTATGGAGAAGGTCATGCGTCCTCCTCGGGGATCACGGCGATCACGTCGATCTCCATCAACCACTGCGGCTGACCGAGCGCCGAGACCACCAGGCCGGTGGAGATCGGGAACACGCCCTTGAGCCATTTGCCGACCTCCTGGTAGACCGGCTCGCGGTAGCGCGGGTCGATCAGGTAGGTGGTGGTCTTGACGATATGGCTGAGGTCGCTGCCGGCCTCTTCCAGCAGTTGCTTGACGTTCT
>JBOICE010000403.1:0-9315 GCA_050739815.1 Pseudomonas sp.
ATAAAACTCTGTCGTTGTCCGCCCTGGGCGGCGCGCTGGAGTTCTACGATTTCATCATCTTCGTGTTCTTCGCGGCGGTGGTCGGCAAGCTGTTCTTCCCGGCAGAAATGCCCGAGTGGCTGCGCCAGCTGCAGACTTTTGGGATTTTCGCCGCCGGTTACCTGGCCCGCCCACTGGGCGGCATTGTGATGGCGCATTTCGGCGACCTGCTCGGGCGTAAGAAGATGTTCACCCTGAGCATCTTTATGATGGCGGTGCCGACGCTGCTGATGGGTTTGCTACCGACCTATGCGCAGATTGGCATCTGGGCGCCGATCATGCTGCTGCTGCTGCGGGTGATTCAGGGCGCCGCGATTGGTGGTGAGGTGCCCGGCGCCTGGGTGTTCGTCGCCGAACATGTGCCGGCGCGCTATGTCGGTTACGCCTGCGGCACCCTGACGTCAGGGCTTACCGCCGGCATCTTGCTGGGTTCGCTGGTGGCGACGCTGATCAACAGCATTTATAGCGCCGAGGAAGTGTTGGCTTACGGCTGGCGGATGCCATTCCTGCTCGGTGGTGTGTTCGGGCTGTTCTCCGTTTATCTGCGCCGCTGGCTGCACGAGACGCCAGTGTTCGCCGAGCTGCAACAGCGCAAGGCGCTGGCCGCGGAAGTGCCGCTGAAAGCGGTGGTGCGCGACCACCGGGGGGCAATCCTGTTGTCGATGCTGCTGACCTGGGTGCTGTCGGCCGGGATCATCGTGGTGATCCTGATGACGCCAACCCTGTTGCAGACCCTGTATGGCTTCGACGCCGCGACCGCACTGCAGGCCAATAGTCTGGCCATCGTCTTCCTCAGCTTGGGTTGCGTGTTGGCGGGCGTCCTGGCCGACCGCTTTGGCGCTGGGCGGGTCTTTGTGGTCGGCAGCCTGTTGTTGTCGGCCAGTTCCTGGACCTTCTATACCCGCCTGGGCGCGCATCCGGACTGGCTGTTCCCGCTGTATGCGCTGACCGGTTTGTGTGTGGGTACTATCGGTGCCGTGCCTTATGTGATGGTCAATGCTTTCCCTGCGGTGGTGCGCTTTTCCGGCTTGTCGTTTTCCTACAACCTGGCTTACGCCCTCTTCGGCGGGTTGACGCCAATGGTGGTGACGCTGCTGCTCAAGGCTGACCCGCTGGGCCCGGCTTATTACGTTGCAGCGTTGTGCGGGCTGGGTTTGTTGATTGGCCTTTTTCTCGTGCGCAAGGCGCGCTGAACAGCCTCTGTGAAACTCCTGCGGGCTGTGCTCGCCAGGTTTCACCTAGCCCGTGCCGCACAGTAATTCCCGACCCGAGGCCCGCCGATCGCGGGCCTTATTTTTATGCTGGCCTTTAATCTAATTGTCACATTCGGTTCATAGAGTGTTCATACGGCCTGCAGATACTTGGGCCCGATCCATCACACCCCTATCCTGCTTAGGAGCAAGGCATGAAACTGAAGCGTTTGATGGCGGCCCTGACTTTTGTCGCCGCTGGCGTCGCCACCGCAAGCGCGGTTGCCGCTGTTGACCCGGCTATTCCGGCCTATACCAAGACCACTGGCGTCTCCGGCAACCTGTCCAGCGTCGGCTCCGACACCTTGGCTAACCTGATGACGCTGTGGGCCGAGGAGTACAAGCGTCTGTACCCGAACGTCAACATTCAGATCCAGGCTGCGGGCTCCTCCACCGCTCCGCCGGCACTGACCGAAGGCACCGCTAACCTGGGCCCGATGAGCCGCAAGATGAAGGACGTCGAGCTCCAGGCTTTCGAAGAAAAGTATGGCTACAAGCCGACGGCCGTACCGGTTGCGGTCGACGCCCTGGCGGTGTTCGTGCACAAGGACAACCCGATCAAGAGCCTGACCATGGAGCAAGTGGACGGCATCTTCTCCGCCACCCGCCTGTGCGGTGGTGTGAACGCCAAGACCTGGGGCGACCTGGGCCTGACCGGCGACCTGGCGAAGAAGCCGGTTCAGCTGTTTGGGCGTAACTCGGTATCCGGCACCTATGGCTACTTCAAAGAAGAAGCCCTGTGCAAAGGCGACTTCAAGGGCAACGTCAACGAGCAGCCGGGTTCCGCCTCGGTGGTGCAGTCGATCAGCCAGTCGCTGAACGGCATCGGCTACTCCGGTATCGGTTACAAGACCGCGAGCGTCAAGGCCGTTGCACTGTCGAAGAAAGGCGGCGAAGCCTTTGATGCCACCGAAGAAAACGCCCTGAACGGCAAGTACCCGCTGTCGCGCTTCCTGTTCGTTTACGTCAATAAGGCGCCGAACAAGCCGCTGGCTCCGCTGGAAGCCGAGTTCGTGAAGTTGGTCCTGTCGCAAGCCGGTCAGCAAGTAGTGGTCAAGGACGGCTACATCCCGGTGCCAGCCAAAGTGGCGGAGAAAACACTGAAAGAACTGGGCCTGTAATACGCCCAGGTATGGAGGCGACTACCGGTCGCCTCGGTATGAATGCTCAAGCGAGGTTGGCCGATGCCTGGCCTCGCATTTCGCAGGCCCGCTGCTAGTGTTACTGGTCGGCGGGTTTTTTGCGTCACTGCGTTGTCATGTTTCTGTAATACAGAGCCGCTAGGGTGTGCGCATGAACGATTTGGCCAACTCCACCATGACTGCAAATCCCCCTCCGGTGCGGATTGATTTCAATACGCCCGAACTCAAGCGTAAGCGCCGCCTGCGTGCGCTTAAAGACCGCCTGACCCGCTGGTACGTGCTGATCGGCGGCCTCGCCGTGCTCGGCGCGATCACGTTGATTTTCTTCTACCTCGCCTATGTGGTGCTGCCACTGTTCCAGGGCGCCGAGCTGACGGCCAAGAAGGTGCAGAGCCCAGCCTGGCTGCAAGACGCCGGCAAGCCGCTGCTGCTCAGCATCGAAGAGCAGAACCAAGTCGCCATGCGCGTCTCCGCCAAGGGCGAGGTGGTGTTCTTCGCAGCAAACACCGGGGCAGAGCTCAAGCGCGTCGGCTTGCCGCTACCGGCCGGCACCCAAGTGACCTCGCTGGGCCAGGACCAGCCCGGCACTAACCTGATCGTGCTGGGCCTGTCGAATGGTCAGGCCTTGGCGTTCAAGCACCTTTATAAGGTGACCTACCCGGACAACCAGAAAACCATCAGTCCGCAGATCGATTACCCCTACGGCCAGGAGCCGCTGAGCCTGGACCCGCAGGGCCGTGCGCTGGCGCATGTCAGCCTCGGCGTGAATGACGACACCCTGTTGCTGGCCGCCTCCACCGGCAATGAGCTGCACCTGCTGTCGCTGGCGCAGGAAGAGAACATGCTGACCGGCGAGACCACGCTGGCGCAGGAACGTATTGCCCTGCCGCAGATCGCCGAGCCGATCAAGGCGCTGTACATCGACCCGCGTCAGCAGTGGCTGTACGTCCTCAACGGCCGGGCCCAGGCGGATGTCTACAACCTGCGTGAGCGTTCGCTGAACGGCCGCTACAAACTGTTGGAAGACGCCAACACGGAAGTCACCGCCAGCGCCCAGTTGCTCGGTGGCATTTCGTTGATCATCGGTAACTCCAAAGGCGGTATCGACCAGTGGTTCATGGCCCGCGATCCAGATGGTCAGCCGCGCCTGAAGCACATTCGTGATTTCCAGCAGGGCACTACGCCGATTGTCCAAATTACCCCGGAAGAGCGCCGTAAAGGCTTCGTCGCACTGGATGCCAGCGGCAAGCTCGGGGTGTTCCATAGCACCGCCCAGCGCACCTTGCTGATCGAGCCCGTCGTGGAGGGCACCGGCGTGCTGGCACTTTCGCCCCGTGCCAATCGGGTGTTGGTCGAGGCCGGTAATAGGTTGCAGCCACTGACCCTGGAAAACCCGCACCCGGAAGTCTCCTTCAGCGCGCTGTGGGGCAAGGTTTGGTACGAGAGCTATGACGAGCCCAAGTACATCTGGCAGTCGACGGCGGCCAACACCGAGTTCGAGCCCAAGCTGAGCCTCGCGCCGCTGACCTACGGAACGCTCAAGGCCGCCTTCTACGCCATGCTCCTGGCCGCACCGCTGGCGATTGCCGCGGCGATCTACACCGCCTACTTCATGGCGCCGCGCATGCGCCGCAAGGTCAAGCCGGTGATCGAGCTGATGGAGGCGATGCCGACGGTAATCCTCGGTTTCTTCGCCGGCCTGTTCCTCGCACCTTATGTGGAAGGGCATCTGCCGGGGATCTTCAGCCTGCTGGTGCTGACCCCCATCGGCATCCTGCTGGCTGGCTGGCTGTGGAGCCGGTTGCCGGAGTCGATCCGGCTCCGAGTGCCGGACGGTTGGGAGGCCCTGACGCTGATTCCGGTGGTGCTGCTGGTCGGCGCACTGGCTCTGGGCATGAGCCCGCACATGGAAAACTGGTTCTTCGGCGGCGATATGCGCCTGTGGATTTCCAATGACCTGGGTATCACCTATGACCAGCGCAACGCCCTGATCGTCGGCCTGGCGATGGGCTTTGCGGTGATCCCGAACATCTACTCGATTGCCGAGGACGCCGTGTTCAGCGTGCCGCGCAGCCTGACCCTGGGCTCCCTGGCACTCGGCGCGACGCCGTGGCAGACCATGACCCGTGTAGTGATCTTGACCGCCAGCCCGGGGATCTTCTCGGCCCTGATGATCGGCATGGGGCGCGCCGTCGGTGAGACCATGATCGTGCTGATGGCCACAGGCAACACCCCGGTCATGGAAATGAACCTGTTCGAAGGCATGCGTACCCTGGCCGCGAACGTGGCGGTGGAAATGCCCGAGTCCGAAGTGGGTGGCAGCCACTACCGCGTGCTGTTCCTCTCCGCGCTGGTGTTGCTGATGTTCACCTTCGTGATGAACACCCTGGCCGAACTGATCCGTCAGCGTCTGCGCAAGAAGTACGCAGCGCTCTAAGAAGGTAGAACTCCGTGAAACAGGATTCTCTAAAAAGCTGGTTCAAGAGCGGTTCACCGGGCGTCTGGCTGAGCGGTGGTGCCGTGTCGATCGCGGTGATCATGACCCTGGGTCTGTTGCTGGTGATCGCCGTGCGCGGGCTCGGCCATTTCTGGCCGGCGGATCTGCTGCAGGCGCGCTATGAAGTGCCAGGGGAAGCGGTGCATAGCCTGATCGGCGAGCTGGTGCAGGCCGAAGAAGTGCCGCGCGCTCGCCTGCAAGGGGCTGGCCTGCCGGTGCCGGAGCAGGGCCCGGAGTTCATGACCCGCGAGCTGATCAAGGTCGGCAACCGTGACCTGTACGGCAGTGACTTTACCTGGGTGGTCGGCGAATGGCTGGTGGCGCAAACCCAGCCGGCCGAGCTGATGACCCTGGAGCGCCGCGAGTGGGGCAACTTCTACGGCTACCTGGTCAGCGTCAAGGAACAGGGCAAGGTCATTGCGCAAGGCGAGGCCGGCTGGCCGACGCTGCAAGAGCGCATTGCCCGCGTCGAGGGTTTGGCCGCGCAGCTGAAAAAGCTCGAGAAGAAGGACATCGGCGCGATCAACCATGAGCTCGAACGCCTGCGGCTGAAGACCCGTGAACTGGAGCTGGCTGGGCAGTTGGATGCTGTCGCGCAGGCCGATATAGCCGCAGAGCGTGCCGAGTTCGAGGCGCAGTACCAGGCTCTGGAAGGTCAGTTGCTTGAGTTGCACCAGGCGGTAGATCGCGACAGCATCGTGGTCCGTGAGGCCGATGGCCAGGAGCTGGAAATCAGCCTGGGCAAGATCGTCCACGCCTACCAGCCGAACGCCATGGGCGTGTTCACCAAGCTGGGTATGTACTTCGGCAAGCTGTGGGAGTTCCTCAGCGACGACCCGCGTGAGGCCAACACCGAAGGCGGCATCTTCCCGGCGATTTTCGGCACCGTGATGATGACCCTGATCATGGCGGTGATCGTCACTCCGTTCGGCGTGCTGGCGGCCGTCTACCTGCGTGAATATGCCCGCCAGAACGCGTTTACCCGCGTGATCCGCATCGCGGTGAACAACCTCGCCGGGGTGCCGGCGATCGTTTACGGCGTGTTCGGCCTGGGCTTCTTCGTCTATGTGCTGGGTGGCTCTATCGATCAGCTGTTCTTCCCGGAAGCCTTGCCGGCTCCGACCTTCGGTACCCCTGGCCTGCTGTGGGCCTCGCTGACCCTGGCGATTCTCGCCGTACCGGTGGTGATAGTGGCCACCGAAGAAGGCCTGGCACGGATTCCGCGGGCAGTGCGCGAAGGCTCCCTGGCGCTCGGTGCAACCAAGGCCGAGACCCTGTGGAAGGTCGTGCTGCCGATGGCCAGCCCGGCGATGATGACCGGCATGATCCTGGCCGTGGCGCGTGCCGCAGGTGAAGTAGCACCGTTGATGCTGGTCGGGGTGGTCAAGCTGGCGCCGTCGTTGCCGGTGGATGGCAACTACCCGTACCTGCACCTGGACCAGAAAATCATGCACCTGGGTTTCCATATCTACGACGTCGGCTTCCAGAGTCCCAACGTCGAGGCCGCGCGGCCGCTGGTGTACGCCACCGCGCTGCTGCTGGTGCTGGTGATCGCCGGGCTCAACCTGTCTGCCGTGGCCATCCGTAACCACCTGCGCGAGAAGTACAAGGCGCTGGATCATTGAGTGATTTTTTGGCTGGATAAGGTTGTTCTTATCCAGCGCTGGCAACGACTGATCGGTGGGCAAAGCGCTGCTGCGCACTGCCCACCCTACGCAAACGAAGCATTGAGGTTCCTCCATGCAGCATGAAGCCCAGCCGCACGGCATCAACATTTCAGCCCTCGGCCGTGAAAAACAGAATCTGCAACTGGCCGAAGAGGCCGTGACGCTGGAAGTGCCTGGCTTGAGCCTGTTCTACGGCGACAAGCAGGCGCTCTACGACGTCAAGCTGAATATCCCCAAGCAGCGCGTCACCGCGTTTATCGGCCCGTCCGGTTGCGGCAAGTCGACCCTGCTGCGCTGCTTCAACCGCATGAACGATCTGGTCGACGGCTGCCGGGTGGACGGCGCGATCAACCTGGACGGCAGCAACATCTATCGCAAAGGCGAGGATGTGGCCGAACTGCGTCGGCGCGTCGGCATGGTGTTCCAGAAGCCCAACCCGTTCCCCAAGAGCATCTACGAGAACGTTGCCTACGGTTTGCGCATCCAGGGTATCAACCAGAAGCGGGTGCTCGATGAAGCGGTCGAGTGGGCCCTCAAGGGCGGCGCGCTCTGGGACGAGGTCAAAGACCGTCTGCACGAGTCGGCGCTCGGCCTCTCCGGTGGTCAGCAGCAACGTCTGGTGATCGCTCGCACCATCGCCGTTTCGCCGGAAGTGCTGTTGCTGGATGAGCCCTGCTCGGCGCTCGACCCGATTTCGACCCTGAAAGTCGAAGAGCTGATCTACGAGCTGAAGTCCAAGTACACCATCGTCATCGTCACCCACAACATGCAGCAGGCGGCGCGGGTTTCCGATTACACGGCGTTTATGTACATGGGTAAGCTGATCGAGTTCGGTGACACCGATACGCTGTTCACCAACCCGGCCAAGAAGCAGACGGAAGACTACATCACCGGCCGCTACGGCTAGCCCCCGGCTATGGCAAATCACGCTGGACCGCGTCGGCGACGCTTGCCGTACTAGTTGTACTGTCTGCGCGTCGCCTCCTTGCCCAGCATGATTTGCCAAAGGCCGGCCGATTTCGCGAAAAGAACCTCACTCAGTTTCCCAAGGGCTCGACCATGATCAGCAAAGACAGCCTTACTCATCACATCTCCCAGCAGTTCAACGCCGAGCTGGAAGAGGTGCGCAGTCACCTCCTGGCCATGGGCGGCCTGGTTGAGAAGCAGGTCAACGACGCCGTGACCGCGCTGATCGACGCCGATTCCGGGCTGGCCCAGCAGGTGCGCGAGATCGATGACCAGATCAACCAGATGGAGCGCAACATCGACGAGGAGTGCATTCGCATCCTCGCTCGCCGGCAGCCGGCCGCGTCCGACCTGCGCTTGATCATCAGCATCTCCAAGTCGGTGATCGACCTCGAGCGCATCGGCGACGAAGCGACCAAGATCGCCAAGCGCGCTATCCAGCTGTGCGAAGAGGGCGAGGCCCCGCGCGGGTACGTCGAAGTTCGGCATATCGGCGATCAGGTACGCAAGATGGTCCAGGAGGCGTTGGATGCCTTCGCCCGTTTCGATGCCGATCTGGCGCTGTCGGTGGCCAAGTACGACAAGCAGATCGACCGCGAATACAAGACCGCGCTACGCGAGCTGGTGACCTACATGATGGAAGACCCGCGTTCGATCACGCGGGTGCTCAGCATCATCTGGGTCCTGCGTTCACTGGAGCGCATCGGCGACCACGCGCGCAACATCGCCGAACTGGTGATCTACCTGGTGCGTGGCACCGACGTGAAGCACCTCGGCCTGGCGCGGATGGAAGAGGAAGTGCTCGGCAGCGCCGATAAAAGCAAAAACAACTAAGCATTCGCCTTCACGTTTTGCGCGCTGCTACGACGCCCGGCCCTGTGCCGGGCGTCGTGCTTTGTGCCGATCGGCGATGGGGGGTGTAGTAGCCAAGACGCAGCTGCGGCAATCCGGTTTGGCTATTGGCCAGCCGCCAGGGCTATGCTTAGCGCCATTCGTGGAATGGAGTGGCCGATGAGCAAAGTCAGTGTGCTGGTGGTGGATGACGCGCCGTTTATTCGTGACTTGGTGAAAAAGGGTCTGCGTAACCACTTTCCAGGTATCCAGATCGAAGAATCGGTGAACGGGCGCAAGGCTCAGCAACTGCTCGCGCGGCAAAGCTTCGACCTGATTCTCTGCGACTGGGAAATGCCCGAGCTCACTGGTCTGGAGCTGCTCAGTTGGTGCCGGGAGCAGGACCACCTGAAGAGCGTGCCGTTCATCATGGTCACCAGCCGTGGCGACAAGGACAACGTGGTGCAGGCAATCCAGGCCGGGGTTTCCGACTTCATCGGCAAACCCTTCAGCAACGAGCAGTTGGTCACCAAGGTCAAAAAGGCCCTGAGTCGGGCCGGCAAGCTGGATGCCCTGGTCGCCAGTGCGCCGGGTAGGCCGCTGGCCTCGGCCTTCGCCAACGACTCGCTGTCGGCGCTGACCGGCGGTAAGGCCGCTGTGCTCAAGCCCAGCCAGCCACTTGCCAGCGGGCGTCCGCCGGCTGCGCCAGCGGCGAGTGCGGCCACGCCAGCGGCGCAGGCACCCGGCGGCCGTGGCCAAGGCCAGCTGCGTCTGCCGGGTGGCACCCTGGCGTGCGTGATCAAAGCCCTGAGCTTGAAGGAAGCGTTGCTGCTGGTGAAGCGCGTCGAGCTGTTGCCGCAAGTGCTGGAGAGCGCGGTGCTCGATCTGGAGCAGGGCGAGGGTGGCGAAGTGGCCCGTTTGAA
>JBOICE010000404.1:0-10090 GCA_050739815.1 Pseudomonas sp.
ACATCATCCTGCTCACCGGCAAGGAAGGTGAAAATGTACTGGGCGAAGCCTTCGACCGTGGCGTCGATGACTTCATCAGCAAGGCCGCAATGAGCGAGCAATTGGTGCCGCGGGTCTACGCCGCCGATCGCCTGTGCAACACCCTGCAGCGCCTACTGCAGGAAAACCGCCTGCTGACGCAGAACATCGCCAGCCTGGAGCAACGCAACCTGGTCGACTCCCTGACCGGCCTGGGCAATCCTCGCTACCTGCAGCAGATGCTGGCCGACAGCCTGCGCCAGGTCGAGTCCCGCGGCGGCGCGGTGTGTTACCTGCTGATAGGTTTGCAGGAAGCCCCACAATTACGTCTGCAATATGGCCAGAGTTTCTATAATGAGCTGCTGCACGGTGTCGCCCGCCGCTTGCAACAGCTGGTGCGCCCGCTAGATGTGCTGGCGCGGCTGGACGACCACCACTTCGGTTTGCTCACCCTGCTCGAAGACTTGCAGGAGTGCTCGCCGAGCAGCTTTAAACGCCTGCATGAGGGCCTGAACCTGAAAGCCTTCAAGACCAGCGAAGGTTTCATCACCCTCAAGGCCGGTATCAGCCTGGTGGGCATGGACTCCAAAGCGCTGCCCATCGAACCGGAAAGCCTGATCCAGCACGCCGCCACGTTGCTGCCCGAGTCTTACGCCAGTGGGCGGGTGGCGGCAATGCGTCTGCCGCTGTACAAGTAACCATGACCTGGCACGTGCTCGGCGCGGGCAGCCTGGGCAGCCTCTGGGCCGCTCGACTGGCACGCGCCGGCCTGCCCGTGTGCCTGCTCCTACGCGACCCTGAGCGTTTGGCCGCCTACCGCGCGGCCGGAGGGTTGACGCTGGTGGAACAAGGCCAAAGCAGCCTCTATCCGATAGCCGCAGAAACCCCGGCGGACTCAACCCCGATCAGCCTGCTATTGCTGGCCTGCAAGGCTTACGACGCCGAAGCCGCGGTCGCCGCCTTGGCGCACCGCCTGACTGCAGATGCCGAACTTATCCTCCTGCAGAACGGCATGGGCAGCCAGGATGCGGTGGCCGCTCGCCTACCGCACGCGCGTTGCATTCTCGCCTCCAGCACCGAGGGTGCGTTTCGCGACGGCGATTTTCGCGTGGTGTTTGCCGGCCATGGCTATACCTGGCTCGGCGATCCGCTTGACCCCAGGCCACCGGCCTGGCTGGAACAGCTCGGGAATACCGGCATTCCTCATCAATGGACCCCCGACATCCTCACGCGCCTGTGGCGCAAGTTGGCGCTGAACTGCGCGATCAACCCGCTGACGGTGCTGTACGACTGCCGCAACGGCGGTCTGCTCGAGCACCCAGCGGAAGTCGCCACCCTCTGCGCCGAACTAAACGAACTGCTGAGCCTCTGCGGTCAGCCCGCGGCCGCCGAGCATCTAGCGGAAGAAGTCGAGCGGGTGATCAGGGCCACCGCCGCCAACTACTCGTCGATGCACCAGGACGTCGCCCAAGGGCGGCGTACCGAGATCAGCTTTCTGCTTGGACATGCCTGCGCCGTAGCCCACCGACACCAGCGCGAACTGCCGCACCTGAATGCTCTGCACAGGCGTCTGGTCAGCCATCTGAACGCACGTGGATTGCCCACTCAGTAAAGCCCGCGCTACCCTGCCAGATATTCCGTCAGCTGTGATCGACCTGCTCATGACCCTGCGCAAGCGCCTCGAAAACCTTCCGGTTGGCCGCAAACTGCTGGCCGCGCTGCTGGCTTTGCTGACCACTGTCCTGCTGGTAGCCAACCTGGCCTTTATCAGCGCCGCCTACTGGATCTCCCAGGAAAACATGGCGCCACAAGCCCTGCAGACCCTCGGCCACCTGATCGCCACGCCGCCTCTGAGCAATGAAGCGCTCAGCTCGCCAACCGCCGCCGATGCCTTGCTGCAACGCTTGAACAACTACGCACCGCTACGCGCCGCCGTACTCTACGACAGCAACGGACAGCGCCTGGCGCAGCTGGAGCGCGGCGAGAAACTGCAACTGCCGCAAAGCCTCGAGCAGCTGGACAGTTGGCGCTACGGTGAGTTTCGCGCCAACCAACTGATCGAACTGCCGCAGGCCGGCAAAGCACCTGGCCATCTCCTGCTGGTCGCCTCCAGCGAATTGCCTGGCGCCTTCTACACCGGCACCTTGACGGCCAGCCTGGTGATCCTCGCCTTCAGCGTCTTGCTCTGGAGCTTGGTAGCCCGGCAGATCCGCCGCATGGTGACCCGACCGATTCGCAAACTGGAAGAGTTGTCGCGCCAGGTCACCCGCGAAGAAAACTATGCCCTGCGCGCAGCCCGCGGCAATCAGGACGAAATTGGCAGCCTGGCCGAGGCCTTCAACACCATGCTGTCACGCATCGAGGCACGCGAGCAGCAGCTCAAGCGCGCCCGTGACGATGCGCAAATGGCCTTCGACCAGGCCCAGAGCCTGGCCGAGGAAACTCGCCACTCCAACCGCAAGCTGGAGCTGGAAGTCCAGGTCCGCAGCAAGATCGAAAAGAAGCTCACCGGCTTCCAGAACTACCTGAACAGCATCATCGACTCGATGCCCTCGGCCCTGATCGCCCTCGACGAACAGCTCTATGTCACCCAATGGAACCAGGAAGCCAGCGCACTTTCCGGTACCCGGCTGGACGCGGCGCTGAACCAGCCGGTATTCTTGGCTTTCCCACCCCTCAAGCCGTTCCTACCGCGACTCAAGCAGACCGCCGAACGGCACACGGTGGAGAAAATCGAGCGTGTGACCTGGATCAAGGATGATGCGCCGCGACAATTCGCCCTGACTTTTTATCCACTGATGGGCGGGGCCGGCCGCGGCGTGGTGATCCGTATCGACGACATCACCCAGCGCCTGTCGCTGGAAGAAATGATGGTGCAGTCCGAGAAGATGCTCTCGGTTGGCGGTCTGGCCGCCGGCATGGCCCACGAGATCAACAACCCGCTGGGCGCCATCCTGCACAACGTGCAGAACATTCGCCGCAGACTGTCTGCGGAACTGCCGAAGAATCTCGAACAAGCCGAGGCCGCAGGTGTCTCGCTAGAGACGATCAATCACTACCTGCAAGGCCGTGAAGTGCCACAGCTACTGGATGGCATCCAGCAAGCCGGCTCGCGGGCGGCGAAGATCGTCACCCATATGCTCAGTTTCAGCCGCATGAGCAATCGCCAGCTTGCCCCCTGCCAATTGCCGGCCCTGATCGACCAAGCCGTGGACATTGCCGGTAATGACTTCGATCTGACCGAAGGCTTCGACTTCAAGGGCCTGAATATCCAGCGCGAGTTCGATCCGCAGATCGGCCCGGTGCCTGGTATCGCCAACGAACTGGAGCAAGTGCTGCTCAACCTGTTGAAAAATGCCGCACAGGCGATCCATCAACGTGAAACCAAGCCGGGATTGGAGCCACTGGAGCCCGGACGCATCAGCTTACGCACGCGCCTGGCGCCACCCTGGGTGGAGATCCAGGTCGAAGACAACGGCATCGGCATGCCCGAGCCGGTGCGCAAGCGCATCTTCGAACCGTTCTTTACCACCAAGGAGATTGGCCAGGGCACCGGGCTTGGGCTGTCGGTCTCCTACTTCATCATCACCAACAACCACAAAGGGCAGATGGAAGTGCAATCCACGCTTGGCCAGGGCACCTGCTTCACCCTGCGCTTGCCACTGGCCGCTGCCCCTGACACCTCAGGACTCTAAGCATGGGTTATAGACTCTCGAAGATTTACACCCGCACCGGCGATGCCGGCGAAACCGGCCTGGCGGACGGTCGCCGGGTACCGAAGGATCACCCTCGGGTGGAGGCCATGGGCGAGGTGGATACGCTCAATAGCCACCTCGGCCTGCTACTCGCGGGTTTGGCCGAGCAGGAAGTCATGTGGCCAGGGCTCGGCGAGCTGATCGATGTCCTGGCGCCCTGCCAGCATCGCTTGTTCGACCTCGGTGGCGAGCTGGCGATGCCGATCTATCAGGCCCTCGATGAGGCTGAAGTGCAGCGCCTGGAAGCGGCCATCGATCGCTGGAACGAGGAGCTGGGGCCGCTGGAAAACTTCATTCTGCCGGGCGGCTCGCAATTGGTCGCTCAGGCCCATGTCTGCCGCAGCCTGGCGCGCAGTGCCGAGCGGCGCTGTCAGCATCTCAATGCAGTAGAACCACTGACTGGAGTTGGGCTGGCGTACATCAACCGCCTGTCCGACTTGTTATTCGTCGCGGCCCGACTGATTGCCAAACGCATGCAGATCCATGAAGTACTCTGGCAAGCCGCCCCGAAACCGGAAAACCCCCAAGGCGAATAGCCTACGGGATTTTCCGTAACCGGTTTATTCGACCTGCGGCCAGAACGCGCGAATCCCCGCGACCCCTTGCGCCCCAACCTGCCAAGCCCGCTCGGTCTCCGACGCGCCAACACCGCCGAGCAGATAGACCGGCTGATTGAAGCCGGCGATCAGCTCAGCGGCCTTGTCCCACCCCAGCGGTTGCGCCTGGGGATGAGTCTGGGTGGCCTGCACGGGCGACAGGGTGACGAAATCCACGCCCATCTGCGCCGCCAGCGCCAACTCTTCGGCGTTGTGGCAGGACGCCGCAAGCCAGCGCGCCGACGGGAACGGCCGACCACCACTGACCAGCTTGCGCAGCTGGGTCGAAGTCAGGTGCCAGCCAGCGGCTGGGAAATCACCCAGCCACTCCAGCGGGCCTTTCAACATCAGTTGCGCACGCCCGGCACACAGCCCCACGGCATCTACCGCCAGATCGCGGTACTGTGGGTTGTACATAGTCGGCGCGCGCAGTTGCACCAACCGGATACCGCTATCCAGAGCCGCTTTCAGCCCCCGCAGCAGTGCCTGTGGTTGCAGATTCTCCGGGGTGACCAGGTAGTGCTCCGGCAGGCGCGCGGCGGCCACTATCGGACGGTTAGCGGCCGGAAACTCATAATCCGCCAACTGTTTAGCACTGACCCAAGCCAGCGGCTGGCCCTCGGCGCCATGCGGCTCACCGCTGAAGGCCGATACTTCCCAGACGTCCAGCAACACCTGCTTATCCACATAGTCGTGCTGTACCTGAATCAGCGGTCGCGCGGCAATCACCTGAATACCCAGCTCTTCAGCCAACTCGCGGTGCAACGCCGCCAGCACCGGCTCGCCCTCTTCGACCTTACCGCCTGGGAACTCCCACAGGCCGCCTTGGTGCTTATCCTCCGGGCGTCGGGCAAGCAGTACTCGCCCATCCACGCCACGGATCACTGCCGCCGCAACCTGTACTCGTTTCACGCCGCGCTTTCCTCGAGTGCTGCCTGGTACCAGCCCTGAAAGGCCGACCACTGGTAAATGGTTTCAACATAAGCCGCTGCCGCCGCTGGCAGGGCGACCTGATAACTGCGCAAACGCGTGGCCACCGGCGCGAAGAACGCATCCGCCAAACTGGCGTGGCCAAACAGGAAAGGTCCGTCCTGACCGAAATCGGCGCGGCACTCGGCCCACAGCGCACAAACCCGATCGATATCCGCCTGTACTTCGGCGGGTAACGACTCCAGCGGCCGAGCACGCTTGAGGTCCATCGGCATGTGCGTGCGCAGCGCAACGAAACCGCTGTGCATCTCTGCACTTACGGCCCTCGCCAGCGCCCGCGCGTACTGCCCGCGCGGCCATAGATGGGCCTCGGGAAAACGCTCGGCAAGGTATTCGCCAATGGCCAAGGAATCCCAGATCGGTCCCTCCTCGGTCTTCAGCAGCGGCACTTTGCCGGTCGGCGAATGCTCGAGAATGCGTGCATGGGTATCTGGGCGATTGAGATGAATCACCTGCTCGTCGTACGGCGCGCCAGTCAGCTCGAGCGCCAGCGCAGCACGCAACGACCAGGAGGAATAGGTTTTGTCGCCAATCACCAGTTGCAAAGCCATGCGCTCCACCGTTTCTCTAGGTTCATTAACAGGGACTATCGACGATAGACGGCAGGGGTGCCCAGGGCAAATTCCGATTTTTTATCCAGGGATAAGCGCTGGGAATAGCGGCGCGAACACGGCGTTTGCAAGGGCAGCCATCTACCCGCTACGGCCACTGCCACTAACCGGGCGCTGTAGGCGAACCCGCTTGGCAGCGGCCGTTCGCCTACAGCCCGTAGCGGGTGTCAGGTCCGATATTCGGCGTTGATCGTCACGTACTCGTGAGACAGATCGGTGGTCCAGATCGTCTCGCTGCAAGTGCCACGTCCCAGCTCGATGCGAATACCGATTTCAGCCTCGGCCATCACTGCTGCGCCCTGTTGTTCCGTGTAGCTGGCGGCGCGGCAACCGCGGCTGGCAATGCAGACATCGCCAAGGAACACGTCGATTTTGCTCACGTCCAACTGCGCCACACCGGCGCGGCCAACCGCCGCGAGAATCCGGCCCCAGTTAGGGTCGGAGGCAAACAACGCGGTCTTGATCAAGGGCGAGTGAGCCACCGCATAGGCTACGTCCAGACACTCCTGATGGGTCGCTCCGCCATTCGCCTGCACAGTGACGAATTTCGTCGCGCCTTCGCCATCCCGCACTATGGCCTGGGCCAGTTCCATGGACACCTCCATCACCGCTTGCTTCAGCTCGGCAAACAACGCACCGCTGGCTTGCGTCACTTCCGGCAGCTCGGATTGGCCGGTCGCGACCAGGATGCAGCAATCGTTGGTCGAGGTATCGCCGTCGATGGTGATGCGGTTGAAGGATTTATTCGCCGCATCGCGCAGCAAGTCCTGCAGCACGCCCTGGGCGACCTTGGCGTCGGTGGCAAGGTAACCAAGCATCGTCGCCATGTTCGGTTTGATCATCCCCGCGCCTTTACTGATACCCGTCACGGTCACGGTCACGCCATCGTGTACGAACTGGCGGCTGGCGCCTTTGGGCAGGGTGTCGGTGGTCATGATGCCGCTGGCAGCCGCCGCCCAGTTGTCCGCAGACAGGTCAGCCAAGGCGGCCTCTAGCGCACCCTCGATCTTTTCCACCGGCAGTGGCTCGCCAATAACCCCGGTCGAGAATGGCAGCACCGCGCTCTCGGCCACGCCCGCCAACGCCGCCAACTTGGCACAAGTACGGGTCGCGGCCAGCAACCCTGGCTCGCCCGTGCCGGCATTGGCGTTGCCCGTGTTGGTCAACAAGTAGCGAACCGGGCCAAGCACGCGCTTCTTGGCCAGAATCACTGGAGCCGCACAAAACGCGTTCAGGGTGAACACTCCAGCCACGCTAGAGCCTTCGGCACAGCGCATGACCACCACGTCCTTGCGCCCAGCGCGCTTGATGCCGGCAGAGGCAATGCCGAGTTCAAAACCGGGGACCGGGTGCAGGGTAGGCAGAGGGCCAAGACCAACAGGCATGGAGTGAGCTCCTTGTCATAAGCAGTAGGGTTAAAACTGCACCGAAGCGGTACAGCGCAAATTTAGCCAAAAACGCCGCGAGCGGCTAAGCCGGTCGCGGCGTTGAGTCACAAACTAATCGGCCTTAGCTGATTTGCCCGTGGCAATGTTTGTACTTCTTGCCCGAGCCGCAATAGCACAGCTCGTTACGACCGATTTTTTGCTCATTACGTACCGGTGCAAACGTCGCCACGGCAATCTCACCTTCGGGTTCAGGCTGCTCCAGCGGTGCCAAGCCTGAAGCTTCGGCGTGCTGGAATCGCATGCGCTGCGCCAGTTGCTCCGCTTCGCGCCGCAGACGCGCCTCTTCTTCGGCCGGATCTTCGCGCCGCACCTGCACGTGAGACAGCACACGAATAGTGTCGCGCTTGATCGAGTCGAGCAGTTCCTGGAACAGGGTGAAGGACTCGCGCTTGTATTCCTGCTTCGGGTTCTTCTGCGCGTAGCCGCGCAGGTGAATACCGTGACGCAGGTGATCCATGGTCGACAGGTGGTCTTTCCACAGGTCGTCCAGTACCCGCAATAGAATCTGCTTCTCGAAGGTGCGTAGCGCTTCGGCGCTGGCCTGGTCTTCCTTCTCGTGGTAGGCCTCGAGCAGGGCTGCAAGAATCTTCTCGCGCAGAGGCTCTTCGTACAGGTGGGCATCGTCGTCGAGCCACTGCTGAATCGGCAACTTGATGCTGAAATCGCTGAACAGCGCGGCTTCCAGCCCTGCAACGTTCCACTGTTCCGGCAGCGATTGCGGCGGAATGTGCTGGCTGATGGTGCCGTCCAGTACTTCCTGACGGAAGTCGGCGATGGTCTCGCCAATGTCGTTGGCAGCCAGCAAGCTGTTGCGCATGTGATAAATCACTTTACGCTGCTCGTTCGCCACGTCGTCGAACTCGAGCAGTTGCTTACGCATGTCGAAGTTGCGCCCTTCGACTTTGCGCTGCGCCTTCTCGATAGCATTGCTCACCATACGGTGCTCGATCGCTTCGCCCGGCTGCATGCCTAGCGCTTTCATGAAGTTCTTCACCCGATCCGAGGCAAAGATGCGCATCAAGTTGTCTTCCAGCGACAAGTAGAAGCGGCTGGAGCCCGGGTCGCCTTGACGACCGGAACGGCCACGCAACTGGTTGTCGATACGCCGCGACTCATGCCGCTCGGACGCGATCACATGCAGGCCACCGGACTCGACCACCATCTGGTGACGCTTGTGCCAGTCGGCCTTGATCTGCGCGATCTGCTCAGGAGTCGGACTCTCCAGGGCCGCCACTTCGACTTCCCAGTTGCCGCCCAGGAGGATGTCAGTACCGCGACCGGCCATGTTGGTGGCGATGGTCAGCCCGCCAGGACGACCGGCCTGGGCGATGATCTCGGCTTCTTTCTCGTGGAACTTGGCATTGAGCACCTTGTGCTCGATGCCTTCCTTGGTCAGCAGTTGGGAAACGTACTCCGAGGTTTCGATTGAGGCCGTACCCACCAGCACCGGACGTCCGACCGCCTGGCTCTCTTTGATATCGCCGATGATCGCTGCGTACTTTTCTTCCTGGGTCAGGTACACCAGGTCGTTGAAGTCCTTACGCGCTATCGGCTTGTTCGGCGGAATCACCACTACGGGCAGACCGTAGATCTGATGGAACTCGAACGCTTCGGTATCGGCGGTACCGGTCATGCCGGACAGCTTGTTGTAGAGGCGGAAGTAGTTCTGGAAGGTGGTCGAGGCCAGCGTCTGGCTCTCTGCCTGAATATTCAGGCCTTCTTTGGCTTCGATCGCCTGGTGCAGCCCCTCGGAGAGACGACGACCCGGCATGGTCCGACCGGTGTGCTCGTCGACCAGCAAGACTTGATCGTTCTGCACGATGTATTCGACGTTGCGATGGAACAGTTTGTGCGCGCGCAGGCCGGCATAAACGTGGGTCAGCAGAGCGAGGTTGTGCGCGGAGTACAGGCTCTCACCTTCGGCCAGCAGACCGGTCTGGGTCAGCATGTCCTCGATGAACTGGTGGCCGAGCTCATTCAGCTCGACCTGACGGGTCTTCTCATCGACCGTGTAGTGGCCTTCCTGAGTGACCACACCTTCTTCTTCCTCGATGTGCTGCTTGAGACGAGGAATCAACAGGTTGACCTGCATATAGAGCTTGGAGCTGTCTTCCGCCTGCCCGGAAATGATCAGTGGCGTCCGAGCTTCGTCGATCAAGATCGAGTCGACTTCGTCGATCACGGCGAAGTTCAGTTCACGCTGGAACTTCTCGTCCAGGCTGAACGCCATGTTGTCGCGCAGGTAGTCAAAACCGTATTCGTTGTTGGTGCCGTAGGTAATATCGGCCGCGTAGGCGGCACGCTTCTCTTCCGGTGGCTGGAACGGGCTGACGATGCCCACCGAGAGCCCGAGGAACTCATACAGCGGGCGCATCCAGTTGGCGTCGCGGCGGGCCAGGTAGTCGTTCACCGTAACCACGTGCACGCCCTTGCCTTCCAGGGCGTTGAGGTAGGCCGGCAGCGTGGCCACGAGCGTCTTGCCCTCCCCCGTGGCCATCTCCGAAATCCTCCCGTGGTGAAGCACCGCGCCGCCGATGAGCTGGACGTCGAAGTGGCGCATCCTGACCGCCCGCCGGGACGCCTCGCGGCAGGCCGCGAAGGCCTCCGCCAGGACGTCGTCCGGCGCGGCGCCGGAGGCCAGGCGTTCCCGGAGTTTCCGCGAAAGCTCCGGG
>JBOICE010000405.1:0-4219 GCA_050739815.1 Pseudomonas sp.
GGCCACCAGTCCGTAAAAGCCGCGCTGGTAGTTGAGCACGGTCTCCACGGCGTAATGAATTAGGTCGTGCAGCGGAAAGAACTCGGTGGGATGGTGCTGCATGGTCATGCTGCCATCCGCGCGTTGACACACCAGCGAGTGCGGGCCGTCCCGGCCTTTCTTGATGCGGATGGTCAATGTGTCGCGGCCACGCGCGGTTGCCATGCCAGCGTCAGTGTGACATGGCCCAGACCGCTACGTTGATGCCAACTCCGTAGGCCCGCGCGGTAAATGCGTAGAAGAAGTCTTCGTTGTCCGTCTCGCGTTCCCAGCCATCGGCGATGTCGGTATTGTGCGTCATGATCACCAGGATGCGGCCACGTTCGTTGGTGATCGCGCCCATGTGCGGGTCACCACGCTCGAAACCACTTTCCCAGGCCTGGCCACCGGTGCGATACCAAGATTGCATGGAAGGGATCTGGGGTATTTCCAGCAGCTCGTAAAACGTGGAAAAGAGCGGGTGGTCGCGTGTCAAATCCTGGATCTGGTATTCGGGCAATACACGCTCGATCTGGCTGCTCCACTGCCGCCAGGCCCGCCGGCCCCAGAAGTCGTCGACCCAGAGGAAGCCGCCCTTCATGAGATAGGCTCTGAGCGCAGTGACTTCGGCATCCGAGAACTCTGCCGTGCCGATGTCGGACGCGAACAGAAAAGGGCACTGAAAGAGGTTCTCGTCGGTAGGACGCACCACCGCGTGGCCGGGCTCGCCGTCATCCCACTTGCTTACGCCAGTGGCGGTCAATTGGGGCAGGCGCGTCATGAAATTCTGGTCGGAGCGCGGGTAGTCGGTGCTCCAGCCAAAGCCACTGGGCAGACTGAACGCCTGAGTGAAAAGCATCCGGCAGAACATGAAGCCGCCGCGCCGGTCGGGCAGTCCTTCACGCAACGGCGACCGCAACGGCCCTTCGCGCCCCCAGCCTCTGTTCTGCGCGGTCAGCGAAGTACCGATCAGCAGGCACGCGCCGGCCAGCAGCCAGACCGCAATGCGCGGCCAGGTGTGCACTTTTACTCGTGCCTTCGCCGGTGCGTCAGGATTGGGTTGCAACGCTCACCGTCGTGCTGATGCTGCAATGAATTGCGTGAGTGCCGGCACCTGGCCGGAGAGCCGCACATAGGTGGCCAGCTGACCGCGGTGGTAATATTCGTGCATGGCGGCAAACCACAACTCCGAAAGCCGAGTCTGACGTCCGAACCTGCCATCGATGTACTGGTCGGCGCGCTCCGCGAGTTGCTCGAGCCGGGGCTTCAAATCGTTGGTCCAATCGTTCAGCAGAACACGGGCAAGATCGGGTCCGCTCAATTCCGCCGAACCTTCGGCCTTGCTGCCCAGCTGCGGAAACGGTGCATCATGCTCGAGTCGATCAACGAAGCTGCGTGACGCGGCCATAATGTGCAGCGCGATTTCGCGCGCACTGCGTGCACCTTCGGCCGGTGTCACATCCAGGTAGTCGGAGGCCAGGGCATTCAATTCGCCCGCCACTCCGCGTCGTGCACGGTCCCAGTTATTGACCGCTTCCTGCCAGTACGACATCACTGCCTCTCCTGTCGTTACAGTATTGACTAGAGCGAGAAATGAAGGCCCACGCCCAGGTACTTGATGTCATCGCGATAGAATTGACCGTACGGCGCGGAACCGTCGTAGTACTCGCCCAGCAGGCTGACCACGCGTGGTGGATGGCCGGGGCTGGGCATGCGGGCAATTTCGACGCCGGCGCGCGCACTCCAGGAAACACTCCAGTCGCGCTGTTCGATAATCTTGATGTCCACGGCTGCGACCAGCCGGCCGGCACCTGCGCCGGGTCGCAGCTCGGCACCGGTGTGCACGAGTCTCGACACCACCGCGATGCTGGGCCGGTGACGGAAGAACGACTCAATACCACCGTAAATGCGCAGGGCGGACACTTCCTGTGACAGGATCAGCTCGAGCGATTCGAAGGACAGGTTCTCGCGCTCAGGCTGGCGGTCCAGCAGGAATTCATCGCCCAGGTGTGAGCTCTGGTGATACACCTGCAAACGTCCGGAAAAACCGCGGGCCCGGAAGGTAAGCGGCAAACCCACCAGGTAGTCGGCGTTGATCAGGTCGAACGATGGCTCATCCAGGTTGAACTGCGAGAAGATGGCGCCGCTCAAATCGAGTTGTACGCCATTGCCCGCGCGTTTGCCGGCGATGCGAAACAAACCGAACGTGTCACCCAACCCGATGGAAGCCAGCGTGGTACTCGTGTCCAGTCGCGGATCCGCGATCGTTGCGAAATCGCCGTCCAGGTAACTCAGGAACGAGTGCGGCGACTTGGGATCCGCCACCAGTGAACAGAACAGCGAGCCGTCAGGCAGCGGCACGAATCCACTTCGGTCACCGGTATGGATGCCGGCACCGCAGCGCGTGCGGAACCCTTGCCCGACAACGGACGCTGGCAGCAGAAGCAGCGCCAGCAGGGCGGTTCGAAAGAATGCGTTTCGATGCACGGAGATCCTGCTACGCATTGAGAGAGTGTTTGAGGCCAATCTAGCGAGCAGGCCAGCGTGACTGGTAGGTGTGCTCGATCGGCTTGTGACCAACTGCGCGCAGTACCGATACATAGCTGACCCTTGCCTGGCCCGCGGTCGCGCTCTATCCATCTGTTTGTGCGCGCCGTTTCTCTGCGTGTGGCACAGTAACGTCGCTGCCTGCCCCCGAGGCAACATGAGCACTGGCCTGCTCGTCATCGTAACCAGTATCCCGCTGCTGCTGAGCTTGATTGCATGGGGATTCGTAAGCTCCCGTGCGCGGCGGCGAGCGCAGGCAACTGCGCTGGCGCAACTGGGTCTGCTTCCCTGCCCCGAGAAGAAAGCGTGGCTGGAAGCGACGCTAGCTGACATTGAAAACGGTGCGCGGAATCGTTTCGAAGTGCGAGATCCCAGGCGCCTCCCCGGAGAGCCCGCAGTTTATTACTACGTGAAAGTAAGCCACAACGAGCACAACAGGTCGCCAGTCACTGAAGAAGAGATTCTTTTTCCCTTGAAACGGCCATCAGTCGATCCGCTTATCCTGACCGTGAAACCGCGCGCGCTGAAGCGCGGGCTCAGGTCGCGCTGGCTGGCGACTGCCGGCGCCATACGGTGGGCAGGACAGCCGGCGGATCTCCAGCGGATCGACCTGCCGCGCGACCTCCGGAACAGCGCCGTAACGGGTATACTCGGGCCGGCGGGCTCGCGTTTGTACGATCACATCGGATCGGGAGTCCTGCGAGTATTGCAGGGACTCGGTGACGCAGGCGGCCTGACCGTGCGCATGCGCGGTGCCTGGTGTGTGGTCGGCGCAGGGAGGCAGATCCCGCTGCGTGTGGCCGACGTGATTGCACGCCTGCGCCCGTTGCTCTGACCCGCTGCTCTTGGTCAGCGCACGCGGAAGCGCAGCGTATCCAGCACCTGCGGCTCGATGCGCCGGTGTGCCAGATCACCCAGCACCGTAATGACGGTGTGTTCGCCTGGTGTCAGGTTGGTCAGCTCGTACGATGTCTGGGCCTGCCCCAGGTGAACGATGCCGGGCACACCAGCCGGAATCGCTTCACCCGGCGCCACCACAGGTGTGTTGATGAACAGGTGATGGTGGCCGCTGCCAGGAGTCGTATCACCAGCCGGCGCCAAAAGCAGGTTCTGCACGGATAACACGAGGAGCACGCTCGTTCCCTGCACTTCAGAGCCATCCGGCGGGAGCGTAATCGTGGCAGTGGGCAGTGCAGCCGCTTTGGCCGCGGCGCTGTCCACCGGAGCGCCGGCCTGCTGGCCTGTCTCGCCGGTGCATCCGTACTCTGCAAACACAGCCAGTGGCAACAGGCACAGAAGCAGCTGTCGATGTTTACGCGCTGGCCGATTCATGAAATTCCCCTCGTTGATTGTTCGAGTCATGGTCGAGATCACCCGGGCTTTCCTGCCACAACGCGGTTGCGCAACACGCCCACGCCTTCCACCTCAATCTCCACGACGTCACCCGGCTGCATTGCGCGCGTGGTCTGGGGCGTTCCAGTAAAGATGACATCTCCGGGCATTAGTGTTACGTAACGGCTCACGTAGCTCACGATCTTCTGGATGTTGAAGATCAGATCACGCGTGCGCTCCTGCTGGCGAACTTCGCCGTTTACGCGCGTGGTGATCAGCAGGTCGTTGTAATTCAGACCGCGCGCTATGACCGGACCGATCG
>JBOICE010000406.1:0-20149 GCA_050739815.1 Pseudomonas sp.
TGCTGTATATCGGCGGCTTGCGTATCTCGGAGATTGGCAACACGACCATGGGCGGGTTCTTTAGCCGGCGCAGCGCCGACGGACGCGAACGCTGGTGGCTGGAGGTCACCGGCAAGGGCGACAAAACGCGGCTGGTACCGGCCACCGATGAGTTGATGACCGAAATTATTCGGTACCGAATAACCTGCGGATTGAGTCCATTGCCCCTGGAGGGGGATGACACACCACTGCTGAGGCCCCTCATCGGCCCCAACAAGCCCATGGCCCGCAGCGCCATCCACGAAATCGTCAAGGCCGTCTTCTGGGAGAGCGCGGTCCGGCTGCGCCAAGGAGGTCCAGAGTTCGAAGCGGCCGCAACGCACCTTGAGCAGGCCTCCACCCACTGGATGCGCCACACCGCCGGCAGCCACCTCAGCGAAAAGGCTGACCTAAAGGTGGTTCGCGACAACCTGGGTCACGCCAACATCAGCACGACCAGCATCTACCTGCATTCAGAGGACGATGCCCGGCATGACGCTACGTCAGCGGTGCACAGCGCTGGATGGCGGACGTCATAGCTCAGCTTGGTCTCTTAAAAGCGCGGTGTTCTGCGCAGAACATCGAAGACCAAGGGCAATACATTGAGCTTTGATGCCAAAAAGTCGTTTTCTATCAATGGCTTAACTTATTTTTTGGCGAAAATTTCCTGGATCCCGGCCAACCCTCATCCATGCCCATAATGCGATTCCTCGTGCGCACGGCATTCACAAATGCAGCAATGGATCGCGAACTCGGCTAGCGCGGCGTTCGGCAGACCTTGATGCCTCACATCATTCTCAAAGACCTCTTGATTAAAAAAGCATCTTGGTTGGTCCCCAGAAACTTGTTACGGAGTTGCCTTGAATCCTTTGAGCAACGCCTCGGGCATGAGGTAGAGGTCTCCACGTGCCCGGGTGCAGGCCACGTAGAGCTTGTTGCGGGAAAGCGCTGCAAGCCATCGGGAGATGGCCTGCCTTGTATTCCTTCCAGGATGTCGAATTACCGCTCGAGCTTGTTCAACAGAACTTGTCAGGCGCTGGGCATCAAGCACACCTTTACTCGGCCGTACCGGCCACAGACCAACGGCAAAGCCGAGCGATTCATCCAGACTTGCCTGCGTGAGTGGGCCTACGGCAGAACCTATACCAACAGCGCAGAGCGCACCGCTTGGTTGCCTGCTTTCCTGGCCTACTACAACGCCCGAAGACCTCATTCCGCCTTGGATTACAAAACCCCAGCTTCTCGTCTCGGCCGGAATAACCTATTGCAACTCGACATTCAGTTTGCGGCCGGGATTTGTCAACCGTTCCGGGGGCAGTCCAGCCACCCTAACAAAGTGTCCTTGAAACCAGCAGCAGCTCACCTCAGTGCCAACTTAGTTTGATCTCAAACCCTCTTTTCGCGCCAGGCCTTGCTATCAGCTCGTCATACCAGCGCTTAACCGCAGGGAAGTCATTCAAAATAACTTGATGCCGTTCATGCCGCCAGACCCAACCAAGAATCGCGAAGTCGGCAATCGACAGATCATCTGCAAAAAATCTGGACTTCTGCAACTGCCGGTCCATCACGCCATAGAGGCGGCGCGTTTCCTTCGAAAATCTCTCCAGCCCATAACGGCGATCGGGTTCATCCTTCAGTGCCGCAAAGTGATGAACCTGTCCCGGCATAGGGCCAAAGCCGCCAATCTAAAACATCAGCCACTGCAATACGTTGGTTCTTGCCGCTAGGGGTTTTGGCCAAAACTTGCCGCTTTTTTCACCGAGATAAATCAGGATCGCACCAGACTCAAACACGCTGAGGGGTTTGCCATCAGGTCCTTCATCGTCAATGATGGCTGGGATTTTGTTGTTTGGGCTGATACGCAGAAACTCCTCCCTAAACTGCTCGTCCTTCTGGATGTCAACCGGATGCACGGTATACCGAATTTGCATTTCCTCCAGTGCCACGCTGATCTTGCGACCATTGGGGTGTTCCAAGCGTAGAGGTGGATCATGTCGTGTGCAGGCTATAGTTGGCTTATTGAGCAGGAAGGACCTTGAAGGCCGGGCGGCTGCCAAAGCGCTTGTGCCATTCGAGCACTCCTTCATACACAGGTATTGTCCCCAGCTCTTCTGGAAAACGCCTGGAAAGATTCATCCAGCGGTAAACGGTCAGACCAGTGGGGATGTCGCCTACCGTAAAACCTGCGCCCGCGCAATACGGCTGTTTGATTAGGAGATCATCCAACCCCTTGATTTGCCGGGTGGCGTCATCGTATGCGGCCTTGATAGCGGTCATGTTTCGCTTATCTTCAGGTGTGCGTGTCATGCCGATAAAAGCCATTCGCAATGACGGCCAGAGACTCCCAAGCGTCCAGTCCATCCAGCGTTCGCTGTCGGCGCGGGTTTTTAGATCTGTCGGCATCAAACTCCCCATGCCCATGCTAGAGGCAAGGTAGCGTACGATGGCATTGGATTCCCATAGTACAAAATCCCCGTCGATGAGAGTAGGCACCAAGCCTGTCGGGTTGATCTTCAGGTATTCGGTGGTGTTGTTGACGCCATATTCAAGTCCTGCATCAATGCGCTCATAGTCTCTGCCCTCCATCTTGCCAAGCTCACCTAGGCACCAGATGACTTTTTGGACGTTGATTGAGTTAAGGCGGCCGATGATTTGCATGTGCTATCTCCGTATCTGTTCTTGATTCACGGTGATTCTTGGCCATAGTCTGGGTCTCCGCAATGGATCAAAGGCCATAGAGGATATCGGGATTTGAAATACTTCATTGGTGCCGCCCCTGCACCGCGACATCAGCGCCTGTTTTCGTCACGGAACAAATCGAAGATCTGCTGCCTGAGCCACTTGTGCCCCTGGTCCTGGTGCATGCGCCTGTGCCAATGCTGGCTCACGTCGTAGACGGAGTTTTCAATTGGCAGCGCGAGGGCGCGCACCGCATGGTCCATCGCCAGCATCTCCGCCATCCGAAGCGGCATGGTTGCAATCAGGCTGGTCTGAGCCACCACTTCCGCTACGCCGAAGTAAGTAGGAACCATCATCGCAATGCGCGGCGTGATTTTGGCCTTCTGTAATGCCTTGATGAAGATTGGGGTCGACGTCCCCTTGCTTTCAACAATCACATGGCCGGCGGAGGTGAAGTATGCTCGGCTCAAGCGTTTGGGGCCTTTCTCGCGCGAAACTATGCAGGCAAACTGGTCCCTGAAAAGCACCTGGTGAAATAGCCCCGGCTTCCGGGCCTGCATAAAACCAAAAGCCAAGTCCACATCACCGCTTTCCAGTGCGTCCGGTGTGTCGAAGCTGATGTTGACCACTTCCAGCGTCACATTCGGCGCTTCTGCCTCAAGCCTCTGCATCAATTTTGGTAGCACCACATGCTTGCCGCCATCGGCCACGGCAAGGCGGAAACGCCGCGCTGCCGTCGAGGGCGTGAACTCGGGCGTCTCACGGCTGGCATGGTCTATAAGGCTCAACGCATGTTCTATCGGATCAAACAGCTTGATGGATCTAGCCGTAGGCTGCATGGTCTGGCCGGTACGTACAAACAACGAATCGCCATAGTGCGCACGAAGCTTTGCCAGCGCAATGCTGACGCTGGGCTGCGGCAAGTCCAGCGCTTCCGCCGCACGCGACACGCTACGGCGCTTGTAGAGCTCCACAAAGATGATCAGGTGCTTGAGGTCGACGTTGGCGGGCAGCGGCATGACTATTCGTTAAGTGGAATAACTTCAGTTTAGTTTATTGCATAGCCAATACCCCAGCACAACCATAGTATTCGTCCATAACAGGAAAAGACGGAGACAAAGGCCATGCTTTCGAACGCGGATATATCTGACGCCAATGTGGAATCGACGAAAGTCTGCAACCTTCAATTCAGAAGCTTCGGGCTCAAGCATCGCTTCCACGGGCGCTGCTATCCCTTGCTGGTGGACGAAGACCATCGCCCCATCGACGACATGGTCAGCCAGCCGGGTGAAGGCCGCGTGCTGGTGGTCGACGGCGGCGCTTCACTGCGCATAGGCGTGATTGGCGACCGCTTGGCAAGAATTGCCGTAGCCAACGGCTGGGCCGGCGTAGTGGTCAACGGTGCCATCCGCGACAGCGTTGCCGTCAACCAGCTAGATATCGGCATCAAGGCGCTGGGCGTCACATCGCTGCGCAGTGCTACTGCTGGACCCAGCATAAAAGGCGAGGCTGTCACCTTTGGTGGTGTCCATTTTCACAGCCAGCTCTGGGTTTATTGCGACGAAGACTCTGTGCTCACCGGCCCCGCCGGCCTGCTGTCCAACAGCCAGGCCTCAGTTGTGGCACCGGCATCAAATACTTTCGGAGAGTGAATATGAAAGAAGGCATGGTCAGGGAACTGGGTGCCGGTGCACTGCCCGAACTGGAGGCCACCATCGAATCGCTGAGCATGACGCCAGGATGGATCAAGCGCGAGGTGCCGCTGCTCTGGAAGGAAATGCAGTCGCAATTCGTCCCGGAGCAATGGAAGTACGCTCAGGCGCGCGAACTAATGATCCAGGCAGCGAAGGAATTGGGCACCGACGTAGCGGAACGCCGCAACTTTGTCATGCGCAACCCAATACCGAATAACGACTTCGCTACCCTGCGGACCATCATCTGCGCCTATCAGACCATGCTGCCCGGCGAGATAGCGATGTCACACCGGCACGCGCCGCACGCGATGCGTGTCATGCTGGAATCGAACGGCGCCTACTCCATCGTGAATGGTCACAAGCACCCGATGGACAGCGGCGACATCGTGCTGACCCCCGGCGGCTATTGGCACGGCCATGGCCACGAAGGCATGGAGCAGGCCTTCTGGATAGACGGACTGGATGTTCCGTTGACGCACCTGCTGGAGCCGATGTACTACGAACCGCATCCCGAACGCTGGGAACCGGTAACCAACGAAGATCGCCGATCCCCCATGCGGTTTGCCTGGGCCGATACCGTTGAAGGCCTCAGGAATGCATCTGCCGACAGCGCAGGCCACTTTGGCAAGACCATGCTGCTCGATACAGCGTCCTGCATGCCAACTTTGACGCTAAATGTCTGCGGCTGGCACAAGGGCTGGTCCAGCCGACCTTACCGTCATACAGCGAACATGGTTTACGTTGTCATGAAGGGCAGCGGGAAATCCATCATCGGTGAGAAGCAATTTGAATGGAATTTCGGCGACGTGATTGCCGCCCCCGGCTGGAGCCGCATTGAACATCACGCTGGGGAAGACAGTGTCCTGTGCTGCATCAGCGATGAACAGCTGATGCGCTGGACAGCGTACTACCGCATCGAATCGGTGAAATAAGCTTTGCCTGGAGAACAGATGACAGCACAACAGGCACATCCCATCATCGTGGCGGGCGGCGGCGTCGGCGGGCTGACGGCAGCCATCGCCCTCGGAAAAAAAGGCTTCAGGGTCAAGCTGCTGGAGCAGGCGCAGGAGTTCCAGCCGATTGGTTACGGCATCCAGCTTGGCCCCAACGCCTTCCACATGTTCGACCGGCTGGGCATCACGCAGTCCGTGCTGCGATCCTGTACTTTTCCGCTGGCCGGCATCATGCGTGACGTGATGACGGCGGAAGAGATCACTCGCGTACCGATGGGCAGCGACCTGAAGCAGCGTTATGGTCACCCGTATGCTGTGATTCACCGCGGTGACCTGCATGAAGCGCTTGTTGATGCCTGCGCGGCATTGCCAGATGTCGAACTCCTGACGTCCTCCAAAGTAGAGCATTACGAGGACAGCGGGCGAGATGTCATCGTCACGACAGCCGATGGCAAGAAACACATCGGCGATGCACTGATAGGCGCCGATGGCGTCTGGTCCGGCATTCGCGCGCAAATGAATCCTTCCATCGCCAAACCGCAAAGCCTGGGCTATGTTGCCTATCGCGGTGTACGGCCAAGCTCTGAAATTCCGCCGGAACTGTTTGAAAAAAATGTAAACCTGTGGTCCGGTCCCGGCTACCACATGATGCATTACCCGCTGCAGTCAGACCAACTTTTCAACATCGTGGCTGTGTTTCGCAGCCGCCGCTTCGCACGCGGTGAAACCAACCATAGCGGACCGGATGAGCTGAAGGAGATTTTCAGTGGTGCCTGTAGCCAGGTCAGACGCCTGCTGGAGTTTGTGCAGACCGACAAGCGCTGGGACATCTCGGTCATGGACCCGGTGCCCAACTGGACCAGTGGCCGGATCGCGCTGATGGGCGACTCTGCTCACGCGATGCTTCAGGCGATGGCGCAGGGCGCATGCCAAGCCGTCGAGGATGGCGTCTGGCTTGCCGAATATCTTGCCGCATCGGGCGGTGACTACGCAACTGCATTTTCAGGCTATGAAGAACACCGCAAGATGCGCGCCGTCCGCATGCAATACCAGTCGCGCTACTACTGGGAAGTTTTTCATGCCAGCGGCGTTTACGCCGAGTTACGCAAACAAATGCTGAAACGTTCACCCAAAGAGGCCATAGAAAGCCTGTCTTGGGTTTACGAAAAGCAGGCATTTCCGAATCAGAGTCAACACCAAGGAGCAGAAATTGAGAATATGCAGGTTTAACGATAACCGCGTCGGTGTGCTTATCGGAAACGACGTGGCGGACGTCTCCGCCGCCCTGGACGTTCTCGGCAGCGCGACCTACCCCTTCCCTACGCATGACATCTTTATTGCCAACCTTTCCCGCCTGCTGCCTGCAATGGCATCGTTGTCAAAAACGGCGAAGCGTTTCCCCCTTTCCGGCGTGAAGCTTCTGAGCCCGGTTGCGAACCCCGGAAAGATAGTGGCGGCCCCCGTCAACTATGTCGACCATCTCAGCGAAGCAGCTGGCCAGGCCGAACTGCATCACGGCAACAAGATCCATGCGATACAAAAGGCCGGTCTGTTCCTGAAGGCAACCAGCTCGTTGCAGGGGTGCTCTCACGGTGTCGTCATCGAACACGAAGACCGGCGCAACGATCACGAGATTGAACTCGTCGCCGTGATCGGCCAGTCATGCCGCAATGTGCCGAAAGAAAAGGCGCTGGAGTATGTCGCAGGCTATTGCTTGGGATTGGACATGACTGTGCGCGGCCCCGAAGACCGCAGCATGCGCAAGTCCATAGATACCTACAGCGTTGTGGGTCCGTGGATGGTCACGGCCGACGAGGTACCGGACCCAGACAACCTCGATTTCTTCCTGACGGTGAACGGTGAGGACCGGCAACGGGCCAACACCCAGGATCTTATCCTGAAAACTGCGGAACTCATTGAATTCGCGACGTCTTACTACACGTTGGAGCCGGGCGATTTGCTGTTTACCGGTACACCCGCCGGCGTCGGACCAGTAAAGGCCGGGGACAGGATTCATGCAGAAATTACCTCGATAGGCGTCATGGACGTGGAGGTGCGGGCAAAACGTGTGTAACTTTGAGGTAGCGGAATAAAAAAATATCAACGGCAGGAGACAAAATGAAAAATGAAAAATTCAAATCACGCTGGCATGCCTTGGGCATGCTCTCGGTGGCGCTGGCCTGCAGCACGGTAAGCGCAGCCGAAGTCAAGGTCGGAGTGCTCGCGCTGTTTTCGGGGCCTTACTCCTGGTGGGGCCAGCAGTACCAACAAGGCATTGATCTGGCCTTGGCAGAAGTCAATGGCACGGTGGCAGGTCACAAGATCACGGTACTCACACGCGATGAGGGTGGCGTCAATCCGCAACGCGTCAAGCAACTCGCCCAGGAACTGATTGTGCGTGACAAGGTGCAATACTTGGCCGGCGGCGTGCTCACGCCTACAGTTATTGCGGCAGCACCTGTTATCAACGAAGCCAAAATACCTTATGTCATCATGAACTCCGGCACCACCGCCGTGACGAAGATGTCACCGTACTTTGTGCGTGCTGGTGTGACGCAGTGGTCGCTGAACGTGCCGCTGGCCAAGTGGGCGTATGCTCAAGGCGCGCGCAAGGCAAGCATCGCGGTGGCCGATTTTGCGCCTGGTCAGGATGCACTGGAGTCTTTCAGTAAGACTTTCAAGGAGCTCGGCGGCGAAATTGTTTCTGAAGTGAAGATACCGCTGAACACAGTTGACTTCTCCAGCTACATGCAAAAGCTGCGCGATGACAAGCCCAAGTATGTCTTCACCTTCATGACGCTTGGACCCATGTCCATCGGCTTCACCAAAGCCATCAAGGACGCCGGACTGGACAAAACCGGCATGAAGTTCCTCTACACCACGGAGCTCTCCGACAGCGATCTGCCGCCGCTGGGAGATCAGGCCAACGGCTTGATTTCTTCGCTGCATTACGGCCCATATCTAAGTAGCAAAAGGAACGCTGAATTCGTCAAGGGTATCAAGGCCAAATTCGGAAAGGACGAATTACCCAGCATGGCCACGCTAGCCGCCTACGATGCCATGCAGCTAATTTTTCAGATGGTGAGGGCCACCAACGGCGTACAGGACACCGACAAGGCCATGGCCTCGCTTAAGGGCTTCAAGCTAGACAGCCCGCGGGGCCCGGTAGTGATTGATGACAAGCGCGAGATGGTGCAGAACATTTACATCCGCCGCGTGGAAAAAATGCCGGACGGCAAATACGGTAACAAGGACATCTTTACTTACCCAGCTGTAAAAGAGCCGTGGTACGAAGCCAACCCCTGATTTCGCATTTGTATATGCATATATCTGCACTAACCAGGGCTTTGGGCTGATGACTGTCATTGCATTGCTGTTCAACGGAGTGACCTTCGGGATGCTGCTTTTTCTCATTTCGTGCGGCTTGACCGTCACGCTTGGGGTGATGCGGGTCATCAACCTCGCCCATGGCGCCTTCGCGATGATGGGCGGGTATTTCACCCTCTACGCCATGAAGACGTTTGAACTGTCGTTCTTCCCCGGCATCCTGTGCGGTGTGCTCGCTACCATGGTGGCGGGTTACGTCATGGAGCGGACGATTTATCGCTGGGTTTTTGCGGCTTCCGAGCTGGGCCAGGTGTTAATGACCATAGGCCTGACCTTTGTCTTGATCTCGCTCGCGAATCTTCAGTTCGGTGGCTTGCTTCAACGCGTAACCCTGCCACCCTATCTCAGCGGGAATTTTGAGATCTCCGGAATCAACCTGTCGATCTACCGTTTCTTTATTCTCATCATTACTGCGGTGGTGGCCGTGGTGATGTGGCTCGGTCTTGAACGGACCGGCTTTGGCCGCAACCTACGTGCGGCGGTTGACAACAAGCCCATGGCGGCCTGTGTCGGCATCAATGTCGGTCGGCTGTTTTCATGGACATTTTCTATCGGCTGTGGGCTGGCGGCGGTTGGCGGTGCGCTGGGTACGGAGTTTTTGCCGATAGAACCCTATTACGCGCTCAAATACCTGGTGCTGGTGCTCATCGTCGTTTCACTCGGCGGTCTAGGCAGCCTGAAAGGGTCATTGCTGGCCGCCATCATGCTGGGGTTGATAGATGCATTCACCCGCTTTTACCTGCCCAGCCTGGGCGGTTTTGTGATGTACCTGGTCGTCTTTGTGGTGCTGCTTGCACGGCCCCAGGGGTTGCTGGGAAGGGCATGACATGACTTCAACCAATACAATGCCCATCCAACAGCCTCTCAAAGGCGCCTTCTCGCGACACAGCTTCGGCGTTTTCGACATTGTGCTGCTTCTTGTTGCCGTCTGCGTATGGTTTTTCGCGCCGCTGTACCTAGCGCTTGCCACCAATGTGGTGATTGCCGCCATCCTTGTGCTGTCGCTCAATCTCGCCATGGGCTATGGCGGCGTCGAGGCGCTGGGCCAGGCAGCCTTTTATGGGGTGGGCGCCTACGCCAGTGCCAACTACGCGCTCCATGTTTCGCCGGAGCCAATCTCCGGCCTGCTGGCAGGCGCGCTGGTCGCAGCGATTGTCGGCGCCATAAGCGGCCTTGCCGTACTTCGCTCCCGCGGCCTGACACAAATCATGCTGACACTAACCGTAGCTACCCTGCTGCTAGAAATGGGACAGGTGCTTCGCAGTGTGACGCATGGCGACGACGGTTTGACAGGCTACACAAACTCTCCTGTGCTCGGTCTTTTCAAATTCGGGCTGTCGGGATTGACGTCTTACTGGTACAGCATGGCCGTGCTGATCCTGATTTACCTGCTTTGCAGATGGTTGGTCAACTCCCCCTTTGGCCTAGCCATCCAATGCATTCGCGAAAACCCCCTGCGCATGCGCGTGCTCGGTGTTCCTGTCACCCGCCACCTCATCGTCATATACACGTTGTCGGCGGCTATTGCCGGCGTGGCCGGCGCGCTGTCGGCGCAGGTGACGCAAACCGTTGGACTGGAAACCCTTTCATTCAATGTATCGGCTAATGCGGTGATCATGGCTGTCATAGGCGGTGTTGCGTCTCTGTACGGCGCATTTATAGGCGCGGCATTTTTTGTCGTCGCATCAGACCGCAGCGCGGCCGTCGATCCGGCCAACTGGTTGCTAGGTCTGGGCGTCGCGCTGATATTGCTGGTGCGTTATGCGCCTAGCGGCATCTATGGAACCTGCCGCGACTTCATGCTCAAACGAAGAAAAAACGATTAGGAAAAGCTCCCATGAGCACACTAGCGCTGGAGGTGAAAAACCTCGAAAAAGTTTTCGGTGCTTTCCAAGTAACGCGGGACGTTTGCCTGAACCTTCCCGAGGGTGCGCGCCATGCACTGATCGGGCCCAACGGCGCTGGCAAGACCACACTGGTGCACCAGATCAGTGGGCTGCTAAAGCCGACGCGCGGCAGCATCCTATTGTGCGGCCAGGACATCACCCAAGCATCACCGGCGCAGCGTACCAAGGGCGGCATGGCGCGTACTTTTCAGATCAACTCCTTGTTTTCAAAGCTTACTGTGGCAGAAAACATCGGGATCGCTGTGGCTGCGCGTCATGGCATCGAAGGCAGCATGGGCCGCCCCCTGACGAGTCGGTACCAAGTAATGGACGAGGTGGTGGAGTTGCTCCAATCGCTATCACTGACGGACCTTGCCAGCAAGCAGATTGCCGAGCTCGCTTATGGTCAGCGACGGCTTGTCGAGATTGCGCTTGCATTGGCTACCAAGCCGGCAGTCCTGCTGCTCGACGAGCCTGTGGCCGGCGTTCCCACCACCGAGGGTAAACGCCTGTTCGAGATGTTCGAACGCCTGCCCGAAAGAATTGCCGTTTTGGTGATTGAGCACGACATGAACCTTGTCTTCAATTTTGCACGCACCATAACGGTCATGGTCGAGGGCGCGGTGCTGGTGGAAGGGCCCACGCGCGACATACGCACCGATGAGCGGGTTCGTGATGTCTACTTGGGGAAACGACATGCGTGAGCAACTGCTTTCCCTGTCCAGGGTCCACGCGGGTTATGGCGATATGCAGATTCTTGAAGACGTCAGCATGGTTTTGCCCGCTGGCGGTGCGACTGCCTTGCTGGGACGCAATGGAGTGGGAAAATCCACGTTGCTCAAAACCATCATGGGGCAGACCAGCTTTGGCAGCGGTAGCATCCTGTTTGGCGGTGTCGAGGTCTCCGGCCGCGCTTCGCATGAACGCGCAAGGGACGGCTTGGGTTTTGTGCCGCAGGAGCGCGAGATATTCCGCTCCCTCACGGTGACTGAGAACCTGCAGGTCGCACAAATGCCGGGCCTCTGGGATGTGGACAGGATATGGGACCTGTTTCCCCGCCTGCACGCACGGAAACGCAACTACGGCGACCAACTGTCGGGTGGCGAGCAGCAGATGCTGGCGATGGGGCGGGCGCTGATGCTGAACCCTAAACTGCTGTTGCTGGACGAGCCTTTCGAGGGACTCGCGCCCATCATTGTTGAGACAATTGCAAATGCCTTTACGCGCCTGCGCAACGAATCCGGTATTGCCATTCTTCTGGTCGAGCAGCATGCAGCGCTGGCGCTGGAGCTGACGCATGACGCGATGGTGCTTGATCGTGGACATGTGACATGGTCAGGCAGCAGCCGCGAACTTGAAGAAAACCCCGAGAAACTGACATCACTGATTGGCCTGGGCGAATCTCATTGAGTTTTACCAAAAAAGGAGACAACAACATGTGGCTGAAAAATACCTGGTATATCGCTGCGTTTGAGCCTGAACTGGAAGAACCCATGGTGGCCCGGCGCTTCCTTGATACACCAGTCGTCATGTTCAGAACTTCTTCTGGGGAACTGACAGCACTGGAAGATATATGCCCTCACCGTCTCATGCCACTTTCATGCGGCAAACGAATGGGCGATGAGTTGCAATGCGGCTACCACGGGATGCGATTTTCGGCGGCCGGAAAATGCGTCGCAGTTCCTGGCCAACAGCAGGTACCTGCTGCTGCAACTGTCAGACGCTTCCCTCTAGTCGCCCGGCATGGATTTATCTGGATATGGATGGGTAAGGCGGAACAGGCAAACCCTGACAACATTCCGGACCTCCATTGGAATGATGATCCGGGATGGACGCCATCACGCGGCTACAAAATGGTGCATGCCGACTATCGGCTAATGAATGACAACCTCCTGGACCTTAGCCATGAAAACTACGTTCATGGAAAAACCATAGGCAATGACGAGGAGGAGTCGATCGCTGACTTTCCCCTGAAAGTCACTGTGGAGGAAAGCCAGATTGTTCGCGCGCACCGCGAGATGCCAGATATTCTGCCACCGCCATTTTTCGCAATGATTCTAAAAACGAAGGAGCGGATTAACCGCTGGCAGACAGCTATTAACTTGGTGCCGGGCATCAATATGACCGATGTAGGTGTCTATCCTGTTGGCCAGCCGAAGGACGGCGCCTACGTTAGCCATGTGTTGCATTTGCTGACGCCTGAGACCGAGACTTCTACTCACTACTTCTGGTCAATAACACGCAATTACAGGTTGCAAGAGGCGGAGCTGACTGAAGCAATTCGTTTAGCGATATCGGCAACTTTTGACGAAGACAAGATTGTTCTTGAACAGCAACAGCAGCAAATGAACGTCTTGAAAGCGGTTGTTCCACGCGTTGCAATCAAGCTTGATGAGGCACCAATGCGGGCTCGACGGATTCTTGATGAGTGGCTGAGGAAGGAAAGTGAAACGCCGGAGATATCGGTGACTCCATTGCGGTTGGTGGAAGACGTATCCACCTCACTTGAGCGTTAAGTTCCGCCTGTCTCACGTTAGCGTGAAGCGGTAAGTATTTTTAAACAACACAGGAGACAAACCAGCATGAAAGCAAACAACAGAGGCGTGGTCTACGTCGAGCAAGGCAAGGTCGAAGTACGCACCATCGACTACCCCAAGCTGCTCAACCCGCAAGGGCGCACCGCCAACCACGGCGTCATCCTCAAGGTGCTCACCACCAACATCTGCGGCTCCGACCAGCACATGGTGCGCGGCCGCACCACCGCACCCGCAGGCCTGGTGCTCGGGCACGAGATCACCGGCGAAGTGATTGAGGCCGGCAAGGACGTTGAAACCCTGTCCGTCGGCGACATCGTCTCCGTACCCTTCAACGTGGCCTGCGGCCGTTGCCGCACCTGCAAGGAACAACACACCGGCGTGTGCCTGAGCGTCAACCCTGCACGCGCGGGCGGCGCCTACGGCTATGTCGACATGGGCGGCTGGGTCGGTGGCCAGGCCGAGTACGTGATGGTGCCGTACGCCGACTTCAATCTGCTGAAGTTTCCCGATCGCGCACAGGCCATGGAAAAGATCCGTGACCTCACGTGTCTCACGGATATCCTTCCGACCGGCTATCACGGTGCGGTCACGGCCGGCGTGGGACCGGGAAGCACTGTCTACATCGCAGGTGCGGGGCCTGTCGGATTGGCTGCGGCAGCTGCCTCAAGACTTCTCGGCGCCGCCGCCGTCATCATTGGCGACGTCAACCCAGCCCGGCTGGTACACGCGCGCAAGGTCGGATTCCTGACCGTAGATCTTTCGCTCGACGTTGGTCTAGGTGAACAGATCGCTCAGATTCTGGGAACCCCGGAGGTCGATTGCGCTGTTGATGCGGTCGGCTTCGAGGCGCGTGGTCACGGCCACGACGGGGCGCAGCACGAAGCACCCGCGACTGTGCTCAATTCGCTGATGGAAGTGACGCGGGCCGCCGGCAAGATCGGCATCCCGGGGCTCTATGTGACTGAAGATCCAGGTGCTGCCGATCAAGCCGCCAAGCGTGGCAGTCTCAGCATTCGACTGGGGTTGGGCTGGGCCAAGTCGCACAGCTTCTTCACGGGCCAGACGCCGGTAATGAAGTACAACCGCGCGCTCATGCAAGCGATCCTTTGGGACAAGATCAATATCGCCGAGATCGTCGGTGTTGAGGTGATTTCTCTGGATGATGCGCCGAAGGGTTACGCCGAATTCGACGCCGGTGCGCCGCGGAAATTCGTCCTCGACCCTCATTCGATGGTCAAGCAGACCGCTTAAAGGTGGCATTGCTGTATCAACTATGCTGACCATTCTTTTTGACGGCATTGCCTACGGCATGCTGTTGTTCATCCTCGCGGTGGGCCTTGCGGGGTCGTTGCCCGGCCTTGCCTTGCCTTGCCTTGCAGAAGCTCGCATTTTCGCTGTAAGGACCAATGTCATTTCAGGAGTGGGTTGGCCGGCAATTTATCCACTGACTCATTCTCATTACCAAGGAAAATAATGAAAACTTCATCACTCATCGCCCTGACCGTGACCGGCCTGGTTGCTGCCGGTGCCGCTCAAGCCCAAAGTGTCAACCTTTACGGCATCATCGACACTGGTATTGAGTCTGTAAATAACGTGGAGCAGGCTGGCGGTCGTATCACGCGCGTGCCCTCCAACACTGGCATTCTCCCTTCGCGGCTTGGCATGCGTGGCAAGGAAGAGCTTGGCGGCGGCCTGAGCGCCATCTACACGCTTGAAATGGGCTTCGCCCCGGACACGGGCGCTTCGGGGCAAGGCGGCCGTTTATTCGGCCGGCAGTCGTTTGTCGGACTCAGTGGTGACTGGGGCGCTGTCACGCTTGGCCGTCAATGGACCATGCTGTTCTGGTCCCTCCTCGATTCGGATATCGTGGGGCCCAGCATCTATGGACTCGGCTCTCTGGACAGCTACATTCCGAATGCACGCATCGACAACTCGATTGCGTACAAAGGCAAATTCAGCGACTTCACCGTTGGCGCGACCTATAGCCTGGGTCGTGACACCGTCAATGCAGGCCCGTCGCCTGCCGGAACCAACTGCCCGGGTGAAAACGGGGCTGACGCTCAGGCCTGCCGCGAGTGGTCGGCACTGGTGAAGTACGACACCAAGGGCTGGGGCGCGGCATTGGCTTATGACAAGATCAATGGCCGCACGCCTGCCAGCGCCACGGATGTGGTTCTGCCTGCCGGCCTGACCAGCAGCTCGAAATCCGACGCCCGATTGATGGTGAACGGGTATGTGAACCTTGCCGATCTCAAAATCGGCGGCGGTGTCATTCGCCGCAGCAACGACGGCAGCGCGACGCGACCCAAGAGCGACCTGTGGTACCTCGCTGCCGCCTACCCGCTCTCTTCGGCCTGGACGATTGACGGAACTCTCGCCAAGCTGAGCTACAAGAACATCAACAACTTTGACTCCACGCTCCTGGCGGTGAGATCGCTGTACAAGTTGTCCAAACGCACCACCCTGTACGCTCAACTCGGCACGATTCGCAACGATAGCCTGAGCAACGTGTCTGTCAGCGGCGGTGCACCGGGCAGCAACCCCGCCTTGGGTGGATCCCAAACCGGGACGATGGTTGGCATCAACCACACGTTCTAGTGTAGTGTTGCATTCTGTTTGGAACTTAAGCGGCTGTTGGCGCGAATGACCTTCTGCAAGATGTCGCGAGCGCTCTTGGTCCAGATGAACGGCTTGGGGTTGGTGTTGTGGTGAGCGATGTACCCATCGATGGCTTCGACCAACTCGGGCACGCTGGTGAACACGCCACGGCGCAGCCGCTCGGTCGTGATGTTACGAAAGAAGCGCTCGACCATGTTCAGCCACGATGCCGAGGTGGGCGTGAAGTGCATGACAAAGCGCGGATGCTTGGCCAGCCACTCCTGCACTGCGGGATGCTTGTGCGTGGCGTAGTTGTCGGCGATCAGGTGCAGCGTCTTGTCCTTGGGGGTCTCGCGGTCGATCTTGCGCAGAAACTTCAACCACTCGGTGTGGCGATGGCGCTGCTGGCACTGAGCAATGACCTGGCCGTCCAGTACATTGAGCGCAGCGAAGAGTGTGGTCGTGCCGTTGCGCTTGTAGTCGTGTGTCATGGTGGCCGCACGGCCCTTCTTCAGCGGCAGGCCGGGCTGCGTGCGGTCCAGCGCCTGCACCTGGCTCTTCTCATCGCAGCACAGCACCAGCGCGTGCTCGGGTGGCGACAGGTACAGCCCCACAATGTCTTCAAGCTTCTGGGCGAACTGGGGGTCGCGCGAGACCTTGAAGCCGCGCACCAGATGAGGCTTGAGCCCATTGGCGCGCCAATGCCGCGAGACACTGGCCGCGCTCACACCCAACTGAGCGGCCATCTTGCGCGTGCTCCAGTGCGTGGCCGCTTCGGGCTTGCTCTGGGTGGTCAGCTCCACCAGGCGCGCCACATCCACCGTGACCGGCGGTGCGCCGCGCGGCAGGTCGCGCTCGATGCCCGCAAGGCGCAACTGCGCATAACGCTCGCGCCAGCGCGAGACTTGTACGCGGCCCACCCCCAGCTGCTCGGCGATGTCCTTGTTCTGCAACCCGTCAGCGGCCAGCAGCACGATGCGCGCGCGCTGCGCCAGTCTCACGCTGCTGACATTGGAGCGATGCAGCCTCGTCAGCTCGGCTCGCTCGTCGTCGGTCAACACAATCTCGGGGGCCACTCGCATTCGAATCTCCATTTTGCTACGTAGTAGATCATTGGAGAAACGAGAACAATATAAGTTCACTCAAGAATGCAACACTACACTAGCTGAGGGATTGCAACGCGCTGGTTCTATCGCTTCACGCGCCTCACTAATTTCTGCGCTCGACAGTGTGAGGGGTCTGAACCTCGGAGGCCTGAACGTGAGCTTTGGCGCAGGTAACCGCATTGGTGGAAACTTTGTGGACGTAGGTGTATTGGGCGCCAACGGCCGCATTATTAGCTGAAAGCTAGAGCTTAAGTCGCATGTATTGGCCTGTCTATGGCAGGTGCTGAGTCATCTATTTGGAAATACTCCATCAGTTGGGAATCATTCATCCTTGGGAGAAAAAGATCTCATTCGCTATCGACTTTTAGCGCATGCCGCCTCCTCAGATAAATGTTTTGGGGAGTTAACAGAAAAATATTTTCATGATTAATTCGATGTTTCCTGTACAAGTTTCTGCCATAACCAGAGAGGCGGAAGGGATTTTAACTTTCGCGTTAAGCGGATTACAGAACGAGGCACTTCCGGCATTTTCTGCAGGTTCACACATAGACGTTCTAGTTCCCAATGGATTTGTGCGCCAATACTCTCTGTGTAATGACTCGTCAGAAACTCACCGATATCTAATTGGCGTACTTCACGACCCTACATCCCGCGGAGGGTCAAAAGGTATGCATGAGCTGCTGCAGGAAGGCGACCAACTTCATATAAGCACTCCAAAAAATCATTTCGCCTTAGTAGAAGACGCATCAAAAAGCCTGTTACTTGCTGGCGGAATAGGTATTACGCCTCTTCTGTGTATGGCGGAACGACTCTCGCACACCGGGGGAGATTTCGAAATGCACTATTGCACACGAACACTTCAACGCACAGCTTTCTACGAGCGCATTCGCAGTGGGAGCTTCGTATCAAAAGTGGCGTTTCACTTTGATCAGGAAGGCCCTGAGAGTCGACTGAACATCAACGACATACTTGCGGCTCAACCTGGCAATTGTCACCTGTACGTGTGCGGGCCGAAAGGCTTCATGGATGCGATGTTAAATGCGGCGAAGACATTTGGCTGGCCTGGAGACAGGTTGCATTACGAATTCTTTTCTGCGGAAGTTGTGCATGAAGATGGTGATAGTCCATTCGAAGTGAAACTCTTCAGTTCTGGAATGGTCATCCAAGTTCAGAGTGATCAGACTGTTGTTCAGGCACTTGCAGGTGCTGGCGTTGACTTGCCCACATCTTGTGAGCAAGGCGTATGCGGCACTTGTCTTACGCGAATAATTGAAGGTGTTCCAGATCACCGTGATATGTTTCTGACTCCAGAGGAACAGGCAAAAAACGACCAATTCCTGCCATGTTGTTCGCGAGCCCAAACTTCAATGCTTTTATTGGACCTCTAGTCAGCCCCGACTTAGGGCGCAATTTACAAAAGGTGCGCTTTTATCGCATCTTCAGATAGATCCTTATTCTGACCGTCACGTAAGCAACGCTATCGTCGATAGGGATATGTCTTGCGATCATGTCACTACATGTTCACGAAGTTCTCGTTGAACAATTTTGTCCTAGTGTCCTGAGTTAGAAATTCGCAAACAAAATCTCTCGATGCTGGCGAAGATGTCATCTGCGGACTTGGCCCATACGAACGGCTTGGGGTTGGCATTGTGAAGCTCCAGGTATTGTTTGATCGCCTGCTCCAGTTGCCTGGTCGATCGATGCGTGCCGCGCCGGATGTACTTGTCTGTCAGCGTGGCGAACCAGCGCTCCACCTGATTGATCCAGGACGCCGAGGTGGGCGTGAAGTGCACATGAAAGCGCGGATGCCGGGCGAACCATGCCCTGATCGCCTGCGTCTTATGGGTGCCGTAGTTGTCCATCACCAGATGGATGTCCAATGTTGCGGGCACGTTGGCCTCAATGGTGCGCAGGAACTGCAGGAACTCGCTGCTGCGGTGACGTCGGTGTACTTCGCCGATCACCTCACCCGTGGCGATGTCCAGCGCCGCAAACAGCGTGGTCGTGCCGTGGCGCATGTAGTCGTGGGTGCGCCGCTCGGGGATGCCTGGGGCCAGTGGCAGCAGGGGCTGCGTGCGGTCCAGCGCCTGGATCTGGCTCTTCTCGTCCACGCACAGCACCATGGCCTTGAGCGGCGGATCCAGGTACAGCCCGACGATGTCACGCACCTTCTCGACGAACAGCGGATCGCTGGAGAGTTTGAAGGTCTCCTGGCGATGCGGCTGCAGGCCGAAGGCACGCCAAATGCGGCTGATGGCCGTTTGCGACAGACCCGCTTCGCGCGCCATGCTGCGCGTACTCCAGTGCGTCGCACCGGCGGGCACCGACTCCAGGGTCTTGGCGATCCCGGCATCGACGTGCGCGTCCTCGATGCTGCGTGGTGCGCCCGGGCGCGGCGCATCGAGCAGCCCGTCCAGCCGGTGCGCCACGAAGCGCGCTCGCCACTTGGAGACTGTTTGCGGCGTGACGCGTTGGCGCGCGGCCACCATCTTGCTGTCAGTGCCCTCGGCGCAGGCCAGCACGATGCGTGCCCTCAGCGCCAAGGCCTGCGCCGTCTTGCGGCGCATGGTCAGCGCGTTCAGCTGCTCTCGTTCGGATTGGCTCAACACCAATTGCGCCTTCGGCCGTCCTCTCATCTTCGCCTCCATCGTGTTCACACACTACACGTACAGATTCGGCATCCAATAATTAGTTCAATGAATTTCAAACTCAGGATACTAGCAGCCGGCGAAATCGAAGGATCGTGGTCTCGTCAGGCAGCGGTGTGCCCCAGTTCAAGCCCGCGAATTCGCGGAACAGCGGCACGTCGTGCCGTGCCTCCTCCAGGCCGGATCGCTCAGCGTGAACCACTGTTGCATGAAATGGATCCGCCGCATCGTCTCCACGGCAAACGGCGGACGCCCGCGCTTGCCCTCGGACGCGTAGGGCGTGATCAGGCCAATCAAGGCTGCCCACGACACCACGCGCTCCATCTCCGCCAGGAACTCACGTTTGCGCGTGCGCTTGGTCGTCAGGTCCAGGCCCAGGTCTGCTTGCTTCATGAATTCGATTGTCTGCGTGTGTCTGCGCAAGTCAACACATCGCGGCGCGACGGGATTTGTGCAGATCATCCCTAGCTTGGGTATCCGCTCGAACACGTCCTTCAGGTAGGCCCGGGGATCGTTCGTAAACCTCCGGTGGCGACCAGTCTTGCGGTGTTGTCGTGAATTCTCCACCCTTGGTAGTTTTTACCAAGGAGCAACTGATGAAAGAAAGAGATCGTGCGCGCGTGCAGAGCAACATTGAGCAACT
>JBOICE010000407.1:0-11188 GCA_050739815.1 Pseudomonas sp.
GTGATAGATATGGTTTGGAAAGCTGCTTAAGGAAGGTGCTAAAAATGAATGAAGAAAACCTAAATGAAATGGGGGCGCGTGCTAAGAGATTTGTCTTTGAGAAAAAATCCCCAGCTAGTCAGGCTCAAAAAATCATTGATCTAATTATTGGTGCTCATAATGAACAGTAAGAACTTATTGATAACTGGCGGCACCGGTTCTTTCGGCAACGCCGTGCTCAAGCGTTTCCTCGACACCGATATCGCTGAGATCCGTATCTTCAGCCGTGACGAGAAGAAGCAGGACGACATGCGTAAGCGCTATGCCAGTTCCAAGCTGAAGTTTTATATCGGCGATGTGCGTGACTATCAGAGTGTTTTGAATGCAACTCGCGGTGTGGATTACATCTTCCATGCAGCGGCGCTCAAGCAAGTTCCGTCGTGCGAATTCCACCCGATGGAAGCTGTCAAAACTAATGTAATCGGCACCGACAATGTCCTAGAGGCGGCTATCCAGAACGGGGTCCGGCGCGTTGTTTGCTTGAGTACCGATAAAGCCGTTTATCCGATTAACGCTATGGGTATTTCCAAGGCGATGATGGAAAAGGTCATGGTGGCCAAGTCGCGCAATGTCGATGAAAGCAAGACGGTGATCTGCGGGACACGCTATGGCAACGTGATGGCCTCTCGCGGCTCGGTAATTCCACTGTTCATTGAGCAGATTCGTGCCGGCAAGCCGCTGTCCATCACTGATCCCAACATGACCCGTTTCATGATGACCCTGACGGATGCGGTGGATCTGGTGCTGCATGCCTTCGAACATGGCAATAATGGCGATTTATTTGTCCAAAAGGCGCCAGGCGCTACGGTCGAAACGCTTGCCCGTGCGCTGACTTCCTTGGTCGGAAAGCCAGATCATCCGATTCAGGTCATCGGTACTCGCCACGGCGAGAAACTGTATGAAGCGCTGCTTAGCCGCGAGGAAATGGCCTGTGCGGAGGATATGGGCGACTACTTCCGCGTGCCTCCAGACCTGCGCGACTTGAATTACGCCAAGTTTGTAGAGCAAGGTGAAGAGAAGATTTCACGCACCGAGGATTACAACTCGCATAATACCGAGCGCTTGGATGTAGAGGGCATGCAGCGTCTGTTACTCAAGCTTGAGTTCATGCGCGCAGTCCAGCGTGGCGAGCATGTGGTTGCTGAGGAGTAATGTAAGCAATGAAAGTCTTGATCACCGGCGCAAATGGTTTTGTCGGCCAAAATCTTGTTGCGCACCTCAGTGAGCGCTCTGATGTTGAAGTGGTGCGCTTCACCCGTGAGGACTCGCCGGCGAACTTGCCTAGTATAGTTGCTCAAGTCGATTTCGTTTTTCACCTTGCTGGGGTCAACCGACCGCAAGATCCGCAAGAGTTCCAGAGCGGTAACACCGATCTGACCGTTGCGCTGTGCGAGGCTGTCAAAGCCAGTGGCCGGCAGTTACCAGTGCTGTACACTTCCTCCAGCCAGGCTGAGTTGGACAACCCCTATGGCAGCAGCAAGCGTGGCGCCGAGGAGGCGTTGCTCGAATTGGCATGCAAGAATGGTTCGGTGGTGCATCTGTTTCGTTTGCCTAATGTTTTTGGCAAGTGGGCTCGCCCGAACTACAACTCGGCGGTAGCGACCTTCTGCCACAACATTGCCCGTGATTTGCCGATTCAGATCAACGATCCGCAAGCACGCATCAATCTCGTGTATATCGACGATGTGATCACTCACTTCATCGCGGCGATGGATGGTCAGTTGTTTGGTGAGCCTTTCGTCAGTGTCGAGCCGCAATACAGCATCAGCGTAGGGGCGTTGGCCGAGCAGTTGCAGGCATTTCGCGACAGCCGCACAAGCCTGATCAGCGAGCCGGTTGGAACAGGTTTGGTACGTGCGCTGTACTCCACTTATCTCAGCTACCTGCCGCCGGAGCGTTTTACCTATCAGGTGCCCAAGTACGGCGATCCGCGAGGGGTATTCGTGGAAATGCTCAAGACAGGTGATAGTGGTCAGTTCTCCTACTTTACAGCGCATCCTGGCGTGACCCGTGGTGGGCATTACCATCACTCGAAAACCGAGAAGTTTCTGGTGATCAAAGGTAAAGCGTGCTTCCGCTTCCGCCATATCGTGTCCGGGGAGTTCTATGAGCTGTTCACCGCCGGCGAGCAACCGGAGATCGTCGAAACCGTCCCGGGCTGGACGCATGACATCACCAACGTCGGTGATGATGAGATGATCGTGATGCTCTGGGCCAACGAGATTTTTGACCGCGAACACCCGGACACCTATGCACGACCGGTCGGCACCGAGTCATAGTATTTCAGCAACCTCGGTTGCTCCGTTGGCGGTGGCAGAGTGTGACAAGGACGTGCCCTTAGGGGTTATTTGTACCTGTGTGCTATCCCGCTTGGTTTAGATAGTTATGAGTAGAACTTCGCAATGAAAAAACTGAAAGTTGTCACTGTGGTAGGCACCCGTCCGGAAATCATTCGCTTGTCACGGGTCATGGCCAAGCTGGATGAGTACTGTGAGCATGTGCTGGTGCATACCGGGCAGAACTACGATTACGAGCTGAACGAGATTTTCTTCCAGGATCTGGGCATTCGCAAACCGGATCATTTTCTTAATGCGGCCGGCACCAGCGGTGCGGAAACCATTGGCAATGTGATCATCGCCGTGGATCGCGTACTGGCCGAGGTGCAACCCGAAGCGCTGCTGGTGTTGGGCGATACCAACAGTTGCATGGCGGTGATTCCGGCCAAGCGCCGCAAGATTCCGACCTTTCATATGGAAGCCGGCAACCGCTGTTTCGATATGCGTGTACCGGAGGAAATCAACCGTCGCATCGTCGATCACACGGCTGACATCAACCTGACTTACAGCACCATCGCCCGCGATTATCTGCTGCGCGAAGGTCTGCCACCGGACATGATCATCAAGACCGGCAGCCCGATGTTCGAGGTGCTCAATCATTACCGTGAGGGTATCGAGTCTTCTGATGTGCTGGAGCGCCTTGGCCTCGAAGCTGGCAAGTTTTTCGTGGTTAGTGCCCACCGCGAGGAAAATGTCGATTCCGACAAGAACTTCCTCAAACTGGTTGATGTGCTCAACACCGTTGCCGCGCATTACGGTTACCCGGTAATCGTCTCCACCCATCCGCGTACCCAAAAGCGTGTGGATGCCATGGGGGTGAAGTTCCACGAACACGTGCGTCTGCTCAAGCCGCTGGGCTTCAAGGATTACAACAAGTTGCAGCTTGTCTCTAAGGCTGTGCTGTCCGACAGCGGCACGATCAACGAAGAGTCCTCGATCCTCAACTTCCCTGCATTGAATATCCGCGAGGCCCACGAGCGGCCGGAAGGCATGGAAGAGGCCGCCGTTATGATGGTCGGTCTGGAGGTTAAGCGCGTGATGCAGGGCTTGCAGGTGCTGGAGAGCCAGAGCCGTGGCGAGGAACGCAGCCTGCGCCTGGTCGCGGATTACAGCATGCCAAACGTGTCCGAGAAGGTGGTGCGAATCCTTCACAGCTACCGCGATTATGTGATGCGTACCGTCTGGAAGAGGTACTAAGCAGCATGACACCCCGTGTTCTGCTGTTGACTCAATGGTTCGATCCTGAGCCGACTTTCAAGGGCTTGGTATTCGCTGGCGAGCTGGTGAAGCAAGGTTTCGAGGTAGAGGTTGTCACTGGGTTCCCTAACTATCCCGGTGGAAGGCTTTACCCAGGCTATAAGCTCAAGCTACTGCAGCGCGAGCAGATTGATGGAGTGCAGGTGACGCGGGTGCCGCTTTATCCGAGTCATGATCAGGGCGCTTTCGGGCGCGTGCTCAACTACATCAGTTTTGCTGCGGCTTCGTTATTCTATGGCCTGTTCTGTGCCAAGCGACCGGATGTCATCTACGCCTATCATCCGCCTCTCACTGTGGGTATTGCTGCGGTGTTGATTCGTCTGTTCCGCCGTGTCCCGGTGGTCTACGACATTCAGGACATGTGGCCGGATACCCTGCGGGCTACCGGGATGTTTTCCAGTGAGAAGGCTTTGAAGGTTGTATCTGCGGTTTGCGACTGGGTGTATCGGCGGGTCGATCAACTGGTTGTGCTTTCACCAGGCTTCAAGCGCTTGCTGATCGAACGGGGAGTTCCGGAGAGCCGGATCGAGGTGATCTACAACTGGTGTGCCGAAAATGCACTCGCAGCCCCACAAAGTACACTACCGGCCAGTTTTCCTGGGCCAGATAGGTTCCGCATCCTGTTCGCCGGTAATATGGGCAAAGCACAGGCGCTCGATGCGGTTCTGGCGGCGGCTGAACTACTGCAGGATTGGGCACCCGAATTGGCCTTCGTTTTTCTCGGCGGAGGTGTGGAGGTGGGGCGCCTGCGGCAGCTTGCGGTGGACAAGTCTCTGCGCAATGTGACTTTCCTGCCGCCAGTGCCCATGATTGAGGTTGGTAGCTATCTCGAAGCTGCCGATGCCTTGCTGGTGCACCTGAAAAAAGATCCTCTGTTTACTATCACCATTCCCTCCAAGACTCAGGCCTACATGGCTGTTGGCAAGCCGATTTTGATGGCTGTTGATGGCGATGCTGCAGACCTGATCAGGGAAAGTAAATGCGGTCAGGTTGCCGAGTCAGAAAACCCCCAGGCGATCGCTGAAGCTGCGCTGGCCCTGATGCGTAGCAGTCCAGCCGAGCGCAATGCCATGGCTGAAGATAGCCGACGGTTTTATCAAGAGAAGCTCGCATTGCGTGTAGGTGTTGCTCGCTTTAGAGAGATTTTCATGCGGTTGGCCAATAAGTAAGACTGAAATAATCAGTTTTATTGGCTGCTCTGGTTTGTTGCTTACTAGGAAACCCATGCTTAAACGTCTTTTCGATATAGCCGCCTCATCTTGTGGCCTGTTACTGCTTTCTCCGGCTATCGCCATCGTGGCTTGGCAGATCCGCCGCAAGCTCGGTACGCCTGTGCTTTTCCGCCAAGTTCGTCCAGGCTTTGATGGCAAGCCTTTTGAAATGGTCAAGTTCCGCACCATGCGCGATGCGGTGGATGCCAGCGGTAACCCGCTGCCTGATGCGGAACGGATGACGCCATTTGGAAGCTTCCTGCGATCCAGCAGCCTGGATGAGTTGCCCGAGTTGTGGAATGTGCTCAAGGGTGACATGAGCCTGGTCGGTCCACGCCCGCTGCTGATGGAGTACCTGCCGCTTTACAGTTGTGAGCAGTACCGCCGTCATGAAGTCCGGCCTGGCGTTACCGGCTGGGCACAGATCAACGGCCGCAATGCGCTGAGCTGGGAAGAGAAGTTCAAGCTGGATGTCTGGTATGTGGATAACCGCTCGTTCTGGTTGGATTTGAAGGTGATCTTCCTGACCATCAAGAAGGTGATGGTGCGTGATGGCATTAGTGCAGAGGGGGAGGTTACTATGCCAAAGTTCGCCGGGAGCAAATCGTGAGAAAACTGGCCATTCTCGGCGCTAGTGGACATGGAAAGGTAGTCGCAGATACCGCCGAATGTTGTGATTGGCAATCTGTCGAGTTCTTCGATGATGCATGGCCTGCGCTCAAGGCAAATGGTGCTTGGCCTGTTGTCGGTGAAACTACCGCTCTGCTGAGCCGTGTAGATGATTTCGATGGTGTGGTTGTTGCCATCGGCAATAACCGCATTCGATACGCCAAATTGCTGGAATTGCAGAAGGCTGGCGCGAAGCTGGCGACGCTGGTGCATCCTGCTGCGATCGTCAGTCGTTATGCTGCCATCGATGTTGGTTCGGTCGTGTTCGCGGGGGTGGTGGTGAGTGCCGATACCCGGGTTGGCCTTGGTGCCATTCTTAATACCGGCTGCAGTATCGACCATGACTGCGTTTTGGGGGCTGCGGTGCATGTCAGCCCCGGTGCGCGTTTAGCTGGTGGTGTGCAAGTGGGCGACCTGAGCTGGATTGGCATCGGTGCCAGTGTGCGCCAGTTAATCCGCATCGGGCGGAATGTAATGGTTGGCGCGGGCGCGGCGGTCGTCCTGAATATTCCGGATGATGTAACCGCTATAGGCGTGCCGGCGCGGGTGTTGAACAAGGCGTAGCACTTATGGGCTAGAGCCGTTTTTCACGAGCCTTATTGGGGCAGCTTTAACTTCTTTGATGTAAGTGACGGATATCGATTGTGCTGAATACCCCATTTTTTCCCTGGCCCTCCTTCACCGAGGAAGAGGCTAATGCCGTTCGTGATGTGATTCTCTCCAACAAGGTCAATTACTGGACCGGGCTAGAATGCCGTGAATTCGAAAAGGAGTTTGCTGCCTGGACCGGTACCGAACACGCTATTGCCTTGGCCAACGGAACTGTTGCTTTGGACGTGGCCCTGAAGGCCTTGGGCATTGGTGAGGGTGATGAGGTCGTCGTCACTCCGCGTACCTTCTTGGCTTCGGTGTCGAGCATCGTCAATGCCGGTGCTGTGCCGGTGTTCGCCGAGGCGGATCGCGACTCGCAAAACATCACTGCCGAAACTATCCGTGCCGTGCTGACGCCGCGTACCCGAGCGGTGATCTGCGTGCATCTGGCCGGCTGGTCATGCGATATGGATCCGATTATGGCGCTGGCCGAGGGGCATGGCCTGTTCGTCATTGAGGACTGCGCCCAGGCCCACGGTGCCCGCTACAAGGGGCGTGCGGTCGGCTCTATCGGTCATATCGGTGCCTGGTCGTTCTGCCAGGACAAGATCATGACCACCGGCGGCGAGGGCGGTATGGTTACTACCAACGATCGCGCGCTGTGGTCGAAGATGTGGTCGCTCAAGGACCACGGCAAGAGCTGGGAGGCAGTGTACGAGCACCAGCATGCGCCGGGTTTTCGCTGGTTGCACGATAGCTTCGGTACCAACTGGCGGATGATAGAAACCCAGGCGGTAATTGGTCGTATCCAGCTTCGTCGCATGGCCGACTGGCATGCCCGCCGCTTGGACAATGCCCAGCGCATCTGGGACTGCGCGCGTCGGCTGCCCGGCCTGCGTGTGCCGGTGATTCCCGAGGGCTGCGTGCATGCGGCCTACAAGTGCTATGTGTTTGTCGAGCCGCAGCAGTTGGCGGCTGGTTGGGACCGTGATCGCATTCTTGGCGAGATCGCCGCGCGCGGCGTACCCTGCTACTCCGGCTCCTGCTCTGAGGTTTACCTGGAGAAGGCTTTCGAGGGTACTGGCTGGCGTCCAGCCGAACGATTGCCGATGGCGAAGGAGCTGGGGGAAACCAGTCTGATGTTCCTGGTTCACCCAACGCTCACGACAGACGAGATCGAGAAAACCTGCTCCGTGCTGGCTGAGGTAATAAAGGAGGCGATTTGTTGATCGTCTTAGAGGGGCTTGTCTGAAGTCATTTCTCTGGCAAGCACTAAAAACGGGGGATTACCCGCGGAGGAGCGCTTGACGGCTGAGATCATCCAGGATGCGATGGCAAAAAAGTGGTTAAGCCATCTCTGCGGCGCGAGATGGTGCAGCAGACCGTTCGTTCGGCCCGGGTCAGCATCAAGCAGGCGTGCCTGGCCTTCGGCGTCAGTGTCACTTGCTATTGCTATCAGCCACAGCTCTCGTCGGAAAGCGCCGAGATTGCCAATCATTTGATTAGGCTCACGCACAATCAGCGCAACTGGGGCTTTGATCTGTGTTTCCTCTGCGCAACATGAAAGGCTACTGCTGGAATCATAAGCGGGTATACCGGATTTATCGGGAGCTGGAGTTAAATCTACGAATCAAGCCGCGCAAACGCATCGTGCGGGAAAACCCCGAGCCGCTGGCCGTACCTGATGCAATCAATCAGTGCTGGTCGATGGACTTCATGCACGACCAACTGGCCGATGGCCGCAGTTTCCGACTGTTCAACCTGATCGACGACTTCAACCGCGAAGCCCTGGCAATGGACATCGACTTGTCGCTACCGGCTGAGCGTGTGGTGCGAGCACTGGATCAGGTGATCGAGTGGCGTGGCAAGCCGCAAGCCGTTCGCAGCGACAACGGGCCAGAGTACATCAGCAGCAAGCTCCTGCTCGGGGCTGAAAAGCGCGGCATTCGGCTGGAGCCTATTCAGCCGGGCAATCCGCAGCAGAATGCTTAGGTCGAGCGCTACAACCGCACGGTACGTTATGAACAGAAGTTGGCTCTCGTGGCCTGACCCTCTACTTCTGGCGGGCATTAAAAATGGGGGATTACCCTGTCATGTTTGAGAGGAAGTTGAGGGTTCTGATCGTCAGCCAGTATTTTTGGCCAGAGAACATGCGGATCAACGATCTTGTCGAGGGGCTGGTTAAGCGTGGACATGAGGTCACCGTATTGACAGGCTGGCCGAACTACCCTGAAGGGCGCTTATTCGAGGATTTTCGCCGGTCGCCTGAAGCCTACACCGAATACCGGGGGGCCGAAGTCGTACGTGTGCCACTTATTCCTCGTGGTAAGCGCAGCATCACGCTTGTGCTTAATTATTTATCGTTTTTTCTAAGCGCGTCCGCATGGGGAAGCTGGAAGCTACGAGGCAAAGAGTTCGACTCGGTTTTTGTCTACGCCGTATCGCCGATCATGGCGGCCATTCCCGCACTGGTGATTGGAAGGTTGAAACGTGCTCCTGTCTTCATCTGGGTTCTGGATTTGTGGCAGGAGACATTGAAAGCAGTAGGTGTATTGAGCAATGCGCGCTTACTCGCTCTCGTGGGCAAAGGGGTCTCATGGATATACAATCGGGCGGATTATTTGCTCCTTCAGTCGAAAGCATTTTCCACCAGCGTAGAGAAGTACTGCACGCGAAAGATGGCATCGGAGCGCTTGGTCTATTTTCCAAGTTGGGCCGAGGATGGCTTTTCCGATCTGCAGACGGAGGGCTCACCGCTTATCGAGCGGGATGCGCAATCTTTTACCATCCTGTTCGCTGGAAACCTGGGTGAAGCACAGGACTTTCCCTCGATTCTCGATGTGGCGGAATCCTTGCGCGACGAACTATCCATACGCTGGGTCATCGTGGGAGATGGAAGGATGAGCGCATGGCTTAAACAACAAGTCGCCAACCGAGGCCTCGACTATGTGTTTTTACTCGGTCGTCATCCCCTTGATGCCATGCCCCCCCTTGTTCGCGACGGCTGACGCATTGTTGGTTTCGTTGAAGACTAACGAGGTGTTCGAAAAAACCATTCCAGGTAAGGTGCAAGCCTATCTCGCATCCGGAAGGCCGATTCTGGGAATGTTCGATGGCGAAACCGCTCGGGTCATTGAAGAGGCGGGAGCAGGGCTTGCCTGTACCTCGGGGGATTGCAAGGCGTTTTCCGGGATTGTCAGTCAGATGGCGAGAATGTCTCCGTCGCAACGCGAGGCTATGGGCGCCGCAGGTAAACGCTATTACGAAGAGCATTTTTCCAAAGCGAAGCTCTTTTCGAGTTTGGAAAATTTGTTTCGTCAGGCCACTCTCAGAGACGGGAATTAATGCCAGGGAAAGCACTTTTGACTGGCTGCACAGGATTTGTCGGACGTCCCTTGCTTGCACGCCTGTCCACTGACGGTTTCAGCTTGGTGGCGTGCTCGAGAACGTCTATATCGGAGCTGCCGGCAAGCACGACCAACGCACTTATTTCTACTATCGATGGCGTCACCGATTGGCAAGCCGCTTTGGCAGGCGTGGAATGGGTCATTCATTCCGCTGCCCGTGTGCATGTAATGAATGACCAGTCTGCAGATCCTTTAGCTGAGTTTCGCAAGGTCAATGTCGAGGGCACGTTGAATTTGGCCCACCAGGCTGCGGCCGCCGGTGTTAAGCGCTTCATCTTTATCAGTTCGATCAAGGTCAACGGCGAAGGTACGCCAGTAGGTTCGCCCTATATTGCCGATGCTCAACCGGCGCCGGCGGATCCTTACGGTATTTCCAAGATGGAAGCTGAGCAAGGCTTACGGGGCATTGCAGCCGAAACAGGGATGGAGGTTGTAATCATCCGCCCGCCGCTGGTTTACGGGCCAGGGGTGAAAGCTAACTTCTTCAGCATGATGTGCTGGTTGAAAAAGGGCGTGCCGTTGCCGTTGGGGGCTATCCATAGTCGGCGCAGTCTAGTGGCGCTGGACAATCTGATGGATCTGATCGTGACCTGCATCGATCATCCTGCGGCGGCGAATCAGACTTTTCTGGTGAGCGATGGCGAAGATTTGTCCACCAGCCAATTGCTCCGCCGAATGGGGCAGGCGCTTGGTAGACCGGCGCGGCTGTTGCCGGTCCCTGCCTGGATGCTGGAAAGCGCTGCAGCTTTGTTGGGTAAAAAGGCGATTGCGCAACGCTTGTGCGGCTCGCTGCAGGTGGATATCGGCAAGACTCGTGAGTTGTTAGGGTGGTCGCCGCCGGTCAGCGTCGATGAAGCGCTGCGCAAAACGGCAGAACATTTTTTGCAGCATCGCGCCTAATGATGCGCTGCCAAGGAACATGACCACTCAACACTCGGATATCCGATCCTTGATTGCCTGTGGCTTCTGGCGGGGCGCTGCTCCTACAGGGGAGTTGGGTGCCCTCGGTGCGAGCTTTTGTTTTGGCTGATTCTGGAAGTTGATTTTTGATGACAATTTGGTGGTTGTTCGCGGTAGTGGCCGGTGTTTCGCTTTTGCTGACAGGTGCATTACGCCGTTATGCCTTGGCACATAGCTTGATGGATATTCCCAACGCTCGCAGTTCGCACTCGGTCCCCACACCACGTGGGGGCGGGGTGTCGATTGTGCTGAGCTTTCTGGCCTCGCTGCCCGTGTTGGCCATAGTAGGCGTGCTGGCGTGGCCGCTAATGTGGGCATTGCTAGGGGCGGGAACCTGGATCGCCGTGGTTGGGTTTCTCGATGATCATGGCCACGTAGCTGCACGCTGGCGATTGTTGGCCCACTGCATTGGTGCCGGTTGGGCTCTAGGCTGGCTGGGCGGCTTGCCGCCGTTGGTGATCTTCGGCTTCGATCTGGAGTTGGGTTGGTTGGGTTATGCGCTGGCGGCGCTTTATCTCGTCTGGCTGCTCAATCTGTACAACTTTATGGATGGAATCGACGGTATCGCTAGTGTCGAGGCGATCTGCGTGTGCTTGGGCGGCGCACTGCTCTATCTGTTGCTCGGCGAGGAGGCTGCCGCGTTGCCGCCTTTGTTGCTGGCGGTGGCGGTGGCGGGTTTTCTGTTCTGGAACTTCCCGCCAGCGCGCATCTTCATGGG